>NZ_JADEXH010000047.1:0-43799 GCF_015207205.1 Sphaerospermopsis sp. LEGE 08334
AACTGCTCAAAATAATTAGCGTAGGGAGTACCCACCAAACCGATCAACATGGAAGGAATAGCCAACACCAACAGAGGTAGAGTCATTGTCCAAGGAGACTCATGAGGTGAACTGCTGTGGTGTCCATGTCCATGACTTTCTAACTCACCTTTTTTCATTGCTCCTGGTCCAAAATTAGGTTGTAATTCCAAACCTAACTTAGCAGCAGCAGCATCTTTGAGCATGGTTTTGATTTTCTCATCATTACCCCGGAATTTGCCCTCAAATGTCGAGAAATACATTCTAAACATATAAAAAGCGGTAATACCGGCAGTCACCCAACCAATAAACCATAACAGAGGGTTAGCTGCAAAAGCCGCGCCGAGAATTTCATCTTTTGACCAGAAACCAGCAAAGGGAGGAATACCGGAAATTGCCAAACATCCTATTAAAAAGGTAAAACCGGTTGCGGGCATATATTTCCGCAGTCCACCCATTAAGCGCATATCCTGAGCTAAAACAGGGTCATGGCCAACCACTGCTTCCATACCGTGAATAACTGAACCTGAACCCAAGAACAGCATCGCTTTAAAGTAAGCATGGGTCATCAGGTGGAATATACCCGCACTGTAAGCGCCTACACCCATTGCCATCACCATGTAACCAAGTTGGGAAATGGTGGAGTAAGCGAGTCCTTTTTTGATGTCGTTTTGGGTAATAGCGATCGTCGCCCCCAAAAATGCTGTAAATGCCCCAGTGAAAGCGATCACGTTCATTGCTGCGGGGACGTGTTCAAATACTGGGTACATCCGGGCAATGAGGAAGACACCAGCCGCCACCATTGTTGCTGCGTGGATGAGGGCGGAAATAGGTGTAGGACCTTCCATTGCGTCTGGTAGCCAGACATGGAGGGGGAACTGGGCAGACTTGGCCACTGGACCGAGGAAGACCAAAATGGCGAAGAGGATAGCCAGGAAATTGCTAATAGAACCGGTTTCTACCAATTCACCCAGGCGATCGCCCATGATTGTAAAATCAAAGCTGCCTGTTGCCCAAAATAGCCCCAGAATGCCGAGTAATAAACCAAAGTCACCGACGCGGTTAGTTACAAAAGCCTTTTGACAAGCATCCGCTGCCGCCTTGCGATCGTACCAAAAACCGACTAGGAGGTAGGAACACATCCCTACCAATTCCCAGAAAATATAAATTTGTACCAGGTTGGGACTAACCACCAACCCCAACATTGATGAGCCGAATAAACTGAGATAGGCGTAAAACCGCACGTAACCAGGGTCATGCGCCATGTAGCCATCAGTGTAAATCATCACCAAAAAGGCTACAGTTGTGACAACCACCAACATCATAGCGGTGAGATTGTCAATTGTATAGCCCATCGTCAGGTGAAAATTACCTGCTGCTGCCCATTCAAAGGTGTGAAGATAAGGCTCATGTCCTTGATATTGACTCCACAGCAGAGCTATAGACAGCCCCATAGCTGCGCCCATGAGGGAGATAATAACCACAGCGTTTAGCTGTCGCAGTCTATTTGTTACCTGATTTAACGAGATTAATCCTAGACCTACCAGCATTGCTCCTAATAGGGGTAATACTGGAATAATCCAGGCATACTGATAGATTACTTCCATCACTCACGCCTACTTTTAAAATTCTTGACAAATTAAGGACAATGCTGTAAGAATATTCTTCTTAGGCTAACTTGTCCAGGTCGGAACTGCTAATAATTGTAAGATAACGCCAATAGTCATTAAAAATATAGTCAAGTATTTACAGCTTTCAGGAGATGAGACCTGAAGCTTGATAACTGCAAACTAAATATATTTAATTTTTCCTCAAGAAAATATAAAAACCCTTTTCAGAATCTCTGAAAAGGGTCATAAATTTTGTTAAGTTTGTTAAGGATGATTTAATATTTGAATCATGGAAAAAATTGGGTGAAGAGGAATGTTGATATAGGTAGGTTGGCGTTAGGTTGGGGTTAAAAATTGTCGTTGTGACAAATTAGAAGACAGTGGAAGAAGAAGCAGGGGAGCAGGGAGCGGGGAGCAGGGGAAGAAAAGATTTTTACCAATCACCAATCACCAATCACCAATCACCAATCACCAATCACCAATCACCAATCACCAATTAAACAGAGCGGCACTCTAAATCAGGCATGGTTGTTATACTCAAGGTGTTATGGTTGGTCATGCAACTGAGTTTAATTTCTTCCAGTGCTAGACGTAAATCATCTCTACTGCGGAAACCCTCAAGGCGTTGTCTGATCACACCCTTTTCAATTAGTAGTAAAGTTGGTAGTGACTTGAGACGATAGGTGGTAGATAGCTTGAAATTTTGATCAGCGTTAACCGCTACAAGTTTAATTCCGTTGTCGCATTGAGCTTGAAATTGCAGCAACAATGGGTGAATGATGCGACACAAGCCACACCAAGGAGCCTCGAAATTAACTAACACAGGAATTGGAGATTCTAAAACTTCTTGAGTAAATGTCCGCTCACTGACCGACAACACCATGACGCCTCTTGATTTATAAGGTTTTTATATCAAAGTAACTACCACTGATGTGAGTTGGCAAGTCAGTATTATTAGGAGTGGCTGACAAAAAAGCCAGCGCGATCAAATTCACGGTAGCTTTTTTTGATGTTTAACTTTCTGACTGCCGTTTCCTCCCCAGGAAAGTTAATCGACCAGCAAATCCCAATATTCAATCTCAAACCGACTGAGGAAACCCACACTGACAGTTGGTTTAATTCATCTTACATTGATTTAGTGGTATTTGATAAGCGGGAATTTTGATGAAATTAGTATTTTATGTTTATCTTGGGGATCACTAAAAACTACCATGATATCCTACTGGTGGCTACGATCAATAGGGGGTGTAACCACCAGAACAAACCCACAAAAATGGCAACTCCCAAATAAGCAGGACGAATAAATTCTTGCCATTTCAGAGATTGACGACCATCAAAAACTGCTTGAAAGGGAATAATTGAAGTGCGTTGTTTGACTACTTCAAAAGCTTCTCCATAGCGTTTGCTCAAACGGCGATCGCCATGCCAAACTCCAAACAAGTGATGTAGCACTAAACCCAAAGATGTAACAACAGTGAAGGTTGTACCCAACCATAGGGTATGGGCAACACACCAAATAATTTGACCCACCATTTGCGGATGACGGGTAATACGAATGATACCTGTTTCATAAAGATGGACTTGGGGCTTTTGAATAGCCGCAATTTCTAGTAGATTGAAGGTAGCAGGATATAAAAATAAAAAGGAAATTGCTGATAGTACCCAAACTACTGGTTTCACACCTGGTATATCCTGCACTTGCCACAGTTGCCAACCATCATAACGGTGATTAAAAAAGTAAGTAATTAAGATCACTGCTAAGGGTAAACTAACTAATGCAAACAAAATGCGATACAACCTTGGTCCGATGTATTTTTCAGCCCAAGGACGCAAAGCAGCACCTCCGCTGTGGGCGATCGCAAAAACTAACTGTAACCCCAGTATCACAAAATGACTGGTGGTGAACCAAGGACTAGACATCATAGACACAACTCAATTTCCGATGAAAAATTCAAAATTGAAAATAAAAGCAGCTAATATTGGTAATTATCTTGACTAATAATCACTAGATGGTAAAAGCCAAGACAGTTGATTGCACCCTTAACAGTTTATACACAAGAGGATTTTTTGCAAGATGTTGTGTTAATTTCTTTTTCAGATCACGTTTTTAAATGTCATATTTAAATGTCATAGCAGTTTTCAAGATCATTAGGAGCAGTGTATATTTTGGAATCTTTGTCAAACAAGAGTTTTCCAAAGCTGACTACTGACTACTGACTGCTGACAGCTATTACAATGCCATAAATCATGCCTAGCCCAAAAGCTATAGACCTTGATTTATTTTTAAAGCTGCTCCTTCCCAAGTTTGTGGGTTAAGCCTTATGTCTGACCTTCCTTTCACTTTAGATCAGTTACGCATTCTCAAAGCGATCGCACAAGAAGGGAGCTTCAAACGCGCCGCTGATAGTCTTTACGTCTCTCAACCAGCAGTGAGTTTACAGGTGCAAAATCTGGAACGCCAACTGGATGTCCCCTTATTTGATCGGGGTGGAAGACGCGCTCAGTTAACCGAAGCTGGACATCTACTCCTCAGTTACGGTGAAAAAATTCTCAGTCTGTGTCAAGAAACTTGTCGCGCTATTGAGGATTTACAAAATCTTCAAGGTGGTACTTTAATTGTCGGTGCTTCTCAAACTACTGGTACTTACTTGTTACCGCGTATGATTGGGATGTTTCGTCAAAAATATCCTGATGTGGCGGTACAACTTCACGTCCACTCTACCCGTCGTACAGCTTGGAGTGTGGCTAATGGACAAGTTGATTTAGCTATCATCGGTGGCGAGATTCCCGGTGAACTGGCTGAATCTTTGGAAATTGTTCCCTACGCTGAAGATGAACTGGCGCTGATTTTACCTACATTCCATCCCTTTGCTAAACTCGATACCATTCAAAAAGAAGACCTATATAAATTACAATTCATTGCTCTTGACTCCCAATCTACGATCCGCAAAGTCATTGATCAGGTACTGGCACGCTGTGATATTGATACCAGACGTTTTAAATTTGAAATGGAACTAAATTCCATTGAAGCAATTAAAAATGCTGTGCAATCAGGTTTGGGGGCGGCTTTTGTTTCTACTTCGGCGATCGCTAAAGAATTACAAATGGGTGTGCTACACTGTACCCCCATTGAAGGTGTGGTTGTCAAACGCACTCTTTGGCTGATTGTTAATCCTAATCGCTATCGCTCTAAAGCCGCAGAAGCCTTTAGTCAGGAAATTTTACCCCAGTTTGCTACCCCTGGATGGGATGGAGATGCGTTAAAATTATCACAAAAAAATCTGATGTTAAGTACATTAGAAATAGATACATCAACGTCTATTTCATCTGATCCAGAGTAAATTTTTTGTCATTAATCAGTAGTCACTCGATTTTGGATTTTGGATTTTGGATTTTGGATTAACGATTTTCCTTCCTGAAGGACAGTGGCCTATACCAAATTTTTTTTCATCTAAAATCTAAAATCTAAAATCTACAATTCCCAGTCACAAGTGTAGATAAGTAGGTGAACAGAAAAAACCGAAATATGTAACCAAAAGTAAAATATCTAACAACCTGTTCCCTGTTCCCTGTTCCCTTGTCATAACGACAATTTTTAACACCCACTTACTTAGCTAATGACTCATGACTCACAACTAACATGGAAGTTTACTGCACTCGTACCAACTGCCCCAGGCCAATCAACCATTTCGCGGATTTAGATGATGTTACAACTTTACAAACTACTCAGCAAAAATACTGCATAAGTTGTGGTATGCCACTACTTTTAGATGGTCGTTATGTACCTACTCAGTTACTGGGTAAGGGAGGTTTTGGTGCTGCCTTTTTAGCACGCGATCGCCGTATTCCGGGAATGCGCTCCTGTGTGGTTAAGCAATTCCAACCTGCTGGGAATTTAACACCCACTCAACTACAACTAGCACAACAACTCTTTGAACGAGAAGCAGAAGTTTTAGCGCAAATAGGCAATGAACATGAGCAAATTCCTGACTTATTTGCTTTCTTCCCTGTCTCTGTCTCCAGTTTACCACCAGGAAAACAAGAGCAGTTTTTTTACCTCGTTCAAGAATATATTGATGGACAAAATCTAGAAGAAGAATTACTCCAAGAAGGTAAATTTTCAGAAATCGGAGTTACACAAATACTCACGGAAATTCTCCCAGTTCTGACTTTTATCCACGAAAAAGGCATTATTCACAGAGATATTAAACCCTCTAATATTATGCGTCGTCGGGATGGTAAATTATTTCTGTTAGATTTTGGTGCTGTAAAACAAGTTGCTAATGTTCCTGGTGCTTCTACTGCTTCTACGGGCATCTATTCTATGGGTTTTGCACCACCAGAACAAATGTCAGGAAATCAAGTATTTCCCTCTACGGATTTATACGCTTTATCTGTGACTGTGATTACTTTATTAACAGGACAGGAAGCTAGTAAACTTTTTGATTCCTATACTAATGAGTGGAAATGGCGGACACAAGTTACTGTTAATGACAGACTAGCTGATATTTTAGACAAAATGCTGCTACCTGCTGCTAGTCAACGCTTTCAGTCAGCAGCAGAAGTTTTAGAAGCTCTTTCTCCACCTGCTCCTAATGTAATTCCCACAGTACCACCTTCAACAACCCAAGCACCTCCACCAATATCACAACCACAACCAATACAACCACCTTCAACAACCCAAGCACCAGCACCAATATCACAACCACCACTAAAACCAATCCCACTACAACCAAAATTTGCTACTTGGGAATTATTAGCTGGTGCTGCTTTTAGCGGGTTTGAAGGTGCATTAATAGCGATCGCCCTTTTCAGCTTATTCAAAAATCCGATCATCACTATGGCTATTTCTATTGTGATTTTGAGTGGTTTAATCTTTGCTCAAACTCAACGCTGGGTGGAAAAATTTGACTTATTAATTATCCCCGCCATTACTTTGGCAATTATATTTTTTCTCCCCTTCTTACACCGTGGTATTGTTATTCAGAACGTGGTTATTTTAGCATTGGCTTCAGCTTTAATAGCTATTGCTGTAACATCAATATTTCGTTTGATTTATAAATTAATATATTCAATAATTTAGAGAATTTTAATTGAGAAAGTTTTGTTGTTTTTTTCAACTAGCGAATTATGTTACAAAAAGAAGTTAAAGTATTACTTTTATCCCTATTGGTTACAAGTGGCATACTTGGTATTGGTATATGGTTATTTCTCCCTCAAATTTCCAGCATGACTGGTGTTAAAAATTCAGTAAATAATCAAGTAAAAAATAACAATAATCAATCAAAAATCTCCATAGAAGAACGGATTAGTTTTGGTGAAAAAATATTTAGTCCGGGTGAAGCTTCTCAACTTAAAAAAGATGGCGTGAAAGCAATAGCTAATAAAAATTATGAACAAGCGATCGCCAAATTTACAGCATCTCTAAAAGTCAAACCAAACGACCCAGAAGCACTGATATATCTGAATAACGCCCGGATTGGGACAAACAAAAACTATACAATTGTGGCCACAGTACCATTAGGAAATAACCCCAATACTGGATTAGAAATTTTACGAGGTATCGCTCAAGCCCAAAATGAAATTAATAGCAATGAAAAAATTAACGGAGTTTATTTAAAGGTAGGTATAGCAAACGATGATGATAATCCAGAAATATCTAAACAAATTGCTACTAACCTCGTCAAAAATCCAGAAGTATTAGGTACAGTTTGCTGTAATACCAGCGATGCCACATTAACAGCAGGTACAGTTTATAATTCAGGAGAACTTGTTGCTATTTCTCCGATTAGCACTTCTGTAAAAATTACCAACTTTAGCCCCTACATTTTTAGAACAGTTCCCAGCGATTTTATAGCTGCTAGAACCTTAGCAAATTACATGGTGAAAAATCTAAATAAGAAAAAAGCAGCAGTTTTCTATAATTCTCAAAGTGGTTATAGTCAGTCCCTAAAATCAGAGTTTGTTTCCTCTATGTTATTGGAAGGTGGAGAAATATCTAAAGAATTTGATTTATCCAAAGCGGATTTTAGTGCTGCTTCCAGTCTCAAACAGGCAACTGAACAAGGGGCGCAAGTATTAATGTTAGCTGCTGACACGGGAACTTTAGATAAAGCACTGCAAGTAGTTCAGGTAAATCAAAAGCGTCTCACATTACTAGGAGGAGATGATGTGTATACACTAAAAACCTTAGAAATTGGCAGAGAACAAGCAGTAGGAATGGTATTAGCAGTTCCCTGGCATATTCAAGGTAATCCCAAATCAGATTTTCCCAAAACATCCCGAAAATTATGGGGTGGTGATGTGAGTTGGCGTACTGCCCTAGCCTATGATGCTACAAAAGCCTTTATTGCTGCATTAGCAACTGATCCCACCCGTTCTGGTATTCAAAAAACTCTTGTATCTCCTAGATTTTCTGCTCCAGGTGCTGCTGGTGAAATTCGCTTTTTACCATCAGGAGATAGAAACACCTCAGTCCAACTTGTAAAAATTGTTCCTGGTAATCGTTCTCGTGCTGGGTATGATTTTGAGCCAATATCACCAAGCAATTGAAAATTGAAAATAGATTGTTAATTAAAGGTTAATCAAAAGTTAAAAATCGAAAGTTAAAAATCAGGAAGGTAGGACTTGATATCAAGTCCGGCTAATTACTTACGAGGGTTGTAGGAGTGTAGGGATAATATTTTTTATTCTGTCACCTGTTCCCTGTTCCCTTCTTTTATGAGAATGTTTGCAAAAAAAATTAATACTTATCAACCCTAAATATTTCTATATCCACTAAAAATGGTAATTTACTATGTCTCAAAAAAATGAACCATTGGTTCTTGCTATATCTTTATTGACCACAATATTGCTAATAGGTGGGGGTTTTTGGTTTTTTACTCAAAAATCAAACGTTGATTTGAATAATGTCATTAATTCTCAATCCAATAATAATTCTAATTCTAGTAATCAAACCCAACCCCAGAACACCTCAACACCACCTCAAGGTACAACTTTCGCTACTGTAAAAAATGTCCCCACAGGATTATTTAACTACGGAGGCAGTACATCTTGGGCGACGATTCGGTTGGCAATTGATCCAGTCATTCAGACAACACGGCTAGAATTTAGGCTGCGTTATGTACAACCTACTAAGGCTACTCCTGGCTCTGGTACGGGTATCCAGTCTTTAATTGATGGTCAATTAGCTTTTGCCCAGTCTTCTCGTCCGATTTTAGATGAAGAATTAACTCGCGCCGAACAGCGTGGGTTCAGACTCAATCAAATTCCTGTAGCCATTGATGGGTTAGCTGTAGCCGTAAATCCCAACTTAAATATTCCAGGATTGACAATAGACCAACTAAAATCCATATACACAGGCAAGATTAATAATTGGAATCAAGTGGGTGGACCCAATTTACCGATTAAGGCATTTACACGCCGTATTAGCGATGGTGGCACAGTTGAACTTTTTGTCCAAGACATTTTGGGTGGTCAAGCTTTTGCTTCCCAAGTCGAGTTTGTTTCTACGACCACCCAAGCCTTAAAAAAGGTGGCTGATAGTCCTGGTGGCATCTATTACGCTTCTGCTCCAGAGGTTGTTCCTCAATGTTCTATTAAACCCTTGCCTTTGGGACGCACGGCTGGGGAATACATTGCTCCTTATCAAGAACCATTGATTCTCCCTAATCAATGTCCTGAAAAACGCAATCAATTGAACATTCAGGCTTTTCAATCAGGAAAATACCCGATTACCCGGAATCTGTTTGTAGTGGTTAAACAGAATGGTCAAACTGAGGAGCAAGCCGGCGTTGCTTATGCTAACTTACTGCTAACAGAGCAGGGACAGGAACTAATTACCCAAACTGGGTTTGTTAAAATCCGCTGACACCTGCTAGTCATAGCTTCTAAAATTCCCAGAACCAACTTAGACACTTCACTTGGCTTTGTGAGTGTGTTTTAACTGGCTCTGTTAATAGACTCTGCTGGCAAGCAAATCAGATTATCCCCTTGGGTGAGGATGAGTCCACGTTGACGCAATTTACCCATCAAGCGGGTAACGGTGACGCGAGTAGAACCAATGGCGCTGCCAATTTGGGCATGGGTGAGGGGGAAAGGTAGGCAATAGCCGCGAATAACATCGGGATCGGTTTCGCTCATTGCTGGTTCTCCATATTCCTCAATTAACAAGGTGAGGAAACCTAGCAGTCGGTCAATTGTACGTCGTTGACCTAAAGCACTTAGCCACAATAGCTTGCGCTGATGTTGATATCTAAAGGCATCCATGACTTCACGGCGGAAGTGAGGCCAGTTATCCAAATCATGCCAGTACATCCACAGCACCGCAGTTTGGTCAACGTGGGCGTAAGCTTGGAGTGTAAAGGGGGACTGAGCGACGATTTCAAATGGTTGTCCTGCGCCCACAAAACCTAAAAAGGCTTCTTCAGGGGTTCTGTTAATGCGTCGAGATGTTAGCTGGCTGGCAGTAGCACTTACTTGGGCTGTTCCTACCATGCGGATTGCACCTCTCTGCACTAAATACAGCAATCCGGGTCTGGCGGGAATGCGCTCATCTTTGCTGAAGGTGCGGCAGCGGTAGTGTTCTTGCGCCCAGTCAAGAATTCGTTGCCAAGTTAAGAAAGGCCGTGATGCCTCGGAAAAAGAGGATTGAGATTGCATAGTTAACAAAGAGCGTTCGGCTGAAAACAAAGACTAAATAAAAAGGTGCAAGGAGTGTCTTTGTGTTAACAGGGTAGGCTGAACACCCAACAGCGTCAGCCATCCAAAGTGTAGAAAGCGAATTTTGCCCTCTACTCTTTTGTTATACTTCTTACTGTACAATGAGGGTAGTAAAGTTTACTAATCATTCATCGATTATTCACGAAATTTTATCCTACTCTCATTTTTCTTTACTTAGACTAAACTTCTATCTCAAGGTGGATGGAACAGGATAAAATCGTGATAACCGTAAAAGTTTGCTAAATAACTACGTGCAACATTGGCTACTATTTAAGAAGTATACCTCAATTAAACAAATAGTCCATACCCATTTCATGAATTTCCTCAGTGTTTATACCAAGGATGAGAAAATTCTATGGATCAAAAAGGGAAAACTGCCTCTATATCAAGGTACAGATGGTAAAAAAATTTTATATATTTCTAGTGTAGCTTTGCAACTTTCTCCATCTGATAATTCAAAAGCGAAACATATTGTCAAGTCAATCGCTGCTCATTTAGCAGCTTATGGTGAGTTTTTTCACGTTAAAGTTGTTCCTCCTGCTTTGATTCATATAGAACTGATTGATTCTACTTTGGCAGTTTGGTTACATAATCTAACAGTCGGTGAAACTAGCTTAGAAGGAATTGGAGGTGGGGAAGATGGGGAGACGGGGAGATGGCCAGATGGTGAGAATTACAACAATAAATTGTTTAAAATTCAATATGCCCATGCACGCTGCTGTTCATTATTGAGATTAGCTGATCGGGAGGGATTGATTCAACTGATAGATAATAGTACAGAAGTGCTAGGTTTGCTGTCTACCCAACCGATACCCTGGCTAGACTGTGATCAAAAATTGCGTCTTTATCAAGGGGATGAGGTGCGTCTGATGCACCTGTTGGTAAAAATGGTGGATGATTTGGTATTCCCTGATTCTAACACTTCAGTTAACTGGATGACAACTGCACTGAAATTGAGCGAAGCTTTTGAAAGTTTCTGGTGTAATTGTCGCATCTGGGGGGAAGTGAAAATTAATTCATTGGAGTTAGCTCAGGCTAGGTTAGGATTGCTGATTGTTACCCAGTTGGTTTTAAGGTCTGTATTAGAAAGTAAATTGGCAGTTTTTGCGCCTGTGGAGTTGTGATTGGTGACTGGTGACTGGTGATTGGTGACTGGTGACTGGGGAGAATAAGATATTACTCCTTGATCTCCTGACTCCTTCCTGCCTCCTGAGACTGCAATTGAAAAAATTTGACTGTAGCTATTGACGTGATCTGACTCCTGGGATATATTAGCTGGTGTGTGAGGAGCGAACCAGCAAGAACACCGAGACGAAACACGGTCAGTCGTCGGTGTTCTTTCTGATTTTTAGGTAGAAGTCAGGGAAATTTTAGATTTTAGATTTTAGATTGAAATTAAGAAAAATAATCCAAAATCCAAAATCCAAAATAGAACCCCCAGTCACCTGTTAAAGTAAGAATTTTTCTATGGCGATCGCTACTCCATCATTTTCTACACTGGGTGTCACCCACGTTGCTATCGCTTTTACTGGTTCTGGTGCGCTTCCCATTGCTACACCTATTCCTGCATATTCCAACATTTCTACATCATTAAAGTTATCCCCAATAGTCATTACTTGACTGCTTTCTATTCCTAACATTTCTTCTGCAAGGTAACGGACAGCAGTACCTTTGTTAACAAAAGGATTTGCTACTTCTAGGAAGGTGGCGACAGAAGTTGTCATGTATAATTCTGCGGGTGTGTATTGTAAACGTAAATCACCCATCATTTTTCTAATCAAGTCTACTTCATTACACAATGCTAAAACTTTAGTCGGGATATTATCGGTTAATGCTTGACGCAAATCACCCACAGGAAGAGGAGTCACACCACAACGTTGAGAATAGTCTGCGGTATCTGTAGTGATTTCTCGCACGTAAAGTTGATCATTAATATAGAAATGGACTGAAAGGAGCGATCGCCATTGTGGCTGTTCAAAGTAATCTAGTAATTGATGGGCAATTTCCTTAGTTACAGTTAAATGACGGTGAAGTTTACCAGTATTAGGGTCTTGAATCCAAGCACCCTGATAAGCTACTAATGGTAAATTAGACCTTACATCTTGATGAAAGCGCAAAGCTGAACAATACATTCTACCTGTAGCTATAGCTACTTGAATACCTTTAGCTTGGACTGCTTTAATAGCTTGCTGTACAGTTTCACTGACTTGGTTGTCATGGCCAGCGATCGTACCATCTATATCTAGTACCAGTAGCTTAATATCTTTTTTATTTTCAGCCTGATTGTTGATAGATGTCATAAGATGAGCAGATACATTATTTAATAATCGTCCCAGTAAGAGATTAACAGGCGATCAGCAATAGTTAAAATAGGCTATGTTCCCAAACTCGACTAATTCAGTGATTTCAGATTCTGCAACTACAACCAATCCTACTATTATCCTTGTAGATGGACATTCTTTAGCTTTTCGTTCCTATTTCGCTTTTGCTAAAGGTAGAGATGGCGGACTACGTACAAAAGCAGGTATTCCTACAAGTGTTTGTTTTGGATTTATTAAATGTTTATTAGAAGTATTAAAAAGCGAACAACCACAAGCAATAGCAGTAGCATTTGATTTAGCCGCACCGACATTTCGCCATGAAGCTGATGATAACTATAAAGCGAATAGGGCAGAAACACCAGAAGATTTTATTCCCGATATAGAAAACCTGAATGATTTATTAACAGCTTTAAATATACCGATTATTACACAACCTGGTTATGAAGCAGATGATGTATTAGGAACTTTATCACAAAAAGCATCTGCGGCTGGTTATCGAGTGAAGATTTTATCAGGAGATAGGGATTTATTTCAATTAATTGATGAAAAAAAAGGGATTACAGTTTTAAATTTTAGTCCTGAAGCTTTAAAACGTTCTGCTAATAGTATCACTGAATTTCAAGCAGAACAAGTTAAAGAAAAATTAGGCGTTTTACCTACCCAAATTGTAGATTTTAAAGCCCTTTGTGGAGATACATCTGATAATATTCCTGGAGTTAAAGGAATTGGGGAAAAAACAGCAGTAAAATTATTAAATACTTATAATTCTTTAGAGGAAATTTACGCCAACATAGATAAAATTACAGGTGCAAATCAAAAAAAATTAATTGCAGGTAAAGAAGACGCGCTACATTCTCAATATTTAGCCAAAATAGTTGTCGATGTACCTTTAGAAGTTAATTTAGAAGATTGTCAATTAACGGGTTTTGATACTGCTAATTTAATTCCCATTTTAGAGAAGTTAGAATTTAAGAAATTTTTAGAACAAATCAACGAACTACAAGCAAAATTCGGGGGAGAAGTTCCAGAAACCCAAACCGAAACTATCAAAAATAACCAGATTAATATTGCATCGGAAGAAGATGATGAACTATGGTTTTTTAGTGCGGAAGATACAGCGAATGCTGAAAAATCAAATCATGGAAAAATTCACATCCGCATTATTGATACAACAGAAAAATTAGATGAGTTAGTGAGCATTTTAGAGAAATGCACTAACCCAGAAAAACCCGTTGCTTGGGATACAGAAACAACTGATTTAGAACCAAGAGATGCAAATTTAGTAGGAATTGGTTGTTGTTGGGGAACAGGAGAAAATGAAGTTGCTTATATTCCCGTTGGTCATAAAATAGGTAATATTGGCAATAATTTAAAATTAGATGTAGTATTATCAAAACTACGTCCAATTTTAGAAAATGCAGATTATCCAAAAACATTTCAAAATGCCAAATTTGATAGATTAATTTTCAAATGTCAGGGAATTAATTTAACAGGGGTGGTATTTGATCCCATGTTAGCAAGTTATTTGCTAAATCCAGATAATACCCACAATTTAAGTGATTTATCTTTAAGATATTTGGGTTTACAGCTTACAGAATATAATGATATTGTACCCAAAACTGGGAAAAAAGAACCACAAAAAACTATTGCTGATATTGGCATAAATACAGTAGCATATTATTGTGGAACTCAAGTTTATGCCACATTTCAATTAGTTGATAAATTGCGAAATGAATTAAATCAAATACCAGCATTAGAGAAATTATTGGTAGAGGTGGAACAACCCTTGGAAACCGTTTTAGCAGAAATGGAATATACAGGGGTAAAAATTAATTCTGGTTATTTACAAGAATTGTCTCAGTTGTTAGAATCAGATTTAGCAGTTTTAGAAACAAAAGCAACAGAAATTGCGGGAGAAACATTTAATTTAGGTTCTCCTAAACAATTGAGTTATATTTTGTTTGATAAACTTGCTTTAAGTACCAAATATTCCCGCAAAATTCAAACTGGTTATTCTACCGATGCTGCAACTTTAGAAAAACTCCAAGAAGTTGATACCACAGGTTTGGTTGATGCGATTATTGAATATCGAACTTTATCAAAATTAAAATCTACCTATGTAGATGCTTTACCAGCGTTGGTACATCCCAAAAGTCAACGGTTACATACTGATTTTAATCAAACTGTAACTGCAACAGGTAGGTTATCTTCTTCTAATCCTAATTTACAAAATATTCCCATTCGTACCGCTTTTAGTAGACAAATTAGAAAAGCATTTTTACCCCAATCTGGTTGG
The DNA here is from genome assembly GCF_015207205.1 of Sphaerospermopsis sp. LEGE 08334. Taxonomy (NCBI): domain Bacteria; kingdom Bacillati; phylum Cyanobacteriota; class Cyanophyceae; order Nostocales; family Aphanizomenonaceae; genus Sphaerospermopsis; species Sphaerospermopsis sp. LEGE 08334. Next base: position 14,967 of record NZ_JADEXH010000047.1, read on the forward strand.
TTAATGGTTGCTGCTGACTATTCACAAATTGAGTTAAGAATTTTGGCACATTTAAGTCAAGAACCTGTATTAATTCAAGCTTATCAAAATAATGAGGATATTCATACAGTAACAGCTAAATTGGTGTTTGAAAAAGAAGAAGTGACATCAGAAGAAAGACGTTTTGCGAAAACAATTAATTTTGGTGTGATTTATGGGATGGGGTCGTTAAAGTTTTCTCGTTCTACAGGTGTGGATAAGAATACTGCAAATGAATTTATCAAGCGATTTAATGAACGATATCCCCAAGTATTTAAATATTTGGAAAGTGTGAAAAAACAAGCTATTGCTCAAGGTTATGTAGAAACAATTTTGGGAAGAAGACGTTATTTTGATTTTACTACTAAAAGCTTGAAAGAGTTAAGGGGTAGAAATTTAGAAGAGATTGATTTGAGCAAGTTAAAAAATTTGGGTGCTTATGATGCGGGGTTATTGCGTTCTGCTGCAAATGCACCAATTCAAGGTTCAAGTGCGGATATTATTAAAATTGCAATGGTGAGAATACATGAGGTTTTAAGAAGATATCAAGCGCGGTTATTATTGCAAGTTCATGATGAATTAGTGTTTGAAGTACCTCTGCAAGAGTGGGAAGAATTGCAAATAGAAATTAAGTCAGTGATGGAAAATGCGGTGAGTTTAAGTGTTCCTTTGGTTGTTGATGTGCGTGCGGGTGATAATTGGATGGAAACAAAGTAGTGTTGCAGCCGTAAAACAAATATCTGAACATTTATAGTAAAACTTTTACAAATCCCCTCATGGTATGCTATGATTATAGTATTGAGGTCGAGATTATGTTAAGGAAGAAAGTTGTACTGTTACAGCAATTTACGGTATTATGAAGTACAGATATTAATTATAAAACCCTTGTTTCACAGTCATCTTGCCTGTTCATAGTGTACCTCATGTAGATGGAATGTGCTGTATGTAGTGGAAATTGTATATGAAAAACAGGGGGAAGAACAATAAACCTATTTTATTTCCGTATTTTATCACAAACTCCTCAGGATTGCTATATAGTATTCCTACTTTAAAAACTCCATCACTTCTTGTAGAACATCAGCTATATGTGGCTTTTCGCAAGCAATTACATTGCCAAAAAGATGTTTATGGTGGGGGAAACTAGGCAAGTTGGGAAAGTGTGGTGTACTGTCATAACGAAAAATTAGACTATTTTGCTCATCTTGAAAGTGATAGCGGTAATCAACATATTCAATCTGATTATTTACAACAACAAATGCTTCACTAACTGCTAGTAAATATTTAATTGCAAAACGTATTCTAATACGGAGATTAGCACGCTCTGGCGTTAAAATTACCGCACTATACTCCTCAATATATACGTTAGAGCAATTAATTAAAAGTTGCTCAACTTCATCTAAATACCCTTGGATAATTTTACGCGACATCTTGGAGTTTGCTGGTTATTTCTTGGTGTAAAGCTAGATAATGCTGATAATTTCCTGCCCATTCGACAAACACTTCATCATCAGAAGTTTCTCCCTGGCTATATTTGGCAAAAAAATCTTCTGAACTCATTTGGTACTTGATTTCATAAACATTTAACTGTTTGGTAAGGGCAATCAACGCATCTAGTGGAGATGTATATTCGATAACTTGTTTACGCATTTATTTATCTGTTTAATTTAATTAACTTAATTATAATAGTTTGTTTGAAAAGTGCCTCATAGTGTATCAAATATCTTTACTCCTATTTTACAAAAGGTGAAGGGGTAGCAATGTGATAAAAATGACGGTATACCAATCTTAAAACATTCTCTAAGGACAAAGAAAGCATTTCGTTAATTATACAGACTCTATTTTCCAAAACAAAATTTTAACGCTCCGCTTCGCTACGCTGAAAAAAGTAAAAAAGAAAAAGTGCAAAGGGAAAAAGAAGAAAAGTATAAAAGGCTACTGAAGAATCCTCCCAACCTCACAGACTACACGAAAACCAATATTGTTGTAAAGGCTGTCGCGGAAGGAGTTGAAGTCGCGAAACGCAGAACGGCAGAATTTACAATAGTGGAACCAAGAACCGCCCCGCAGTATAGCGAGTCCCGTCTTGTCAAAGGAAGGTTCGTTGCTATTAAACCAAGCAATGCCGTTTGTAGGCGATCCTTCATAGTTATCGTGCCAATCATCGAGACACCATTCCCAAACATTGCCGTGCATATCGTACAATCCAAAATTATTGGCTACTCCAAAACTACCTACTTCTGTTGTTTTTTTTCTGTAAATTTCTTGTAATTCAATGGTTGTAAATTCTCCGTAGTGGAGGAAAGGATCATAGTTAGCCAAATCTGTTGTAATTGTCTCACCAAAGTGAAATGGTGTGGTAGTCCCGGCACGACAAGCATATTCCCATTCTGCTTCACTGGGGAGGCGATAATTTCTACCTGTGTGTCGGGAAAGGCGTGAGCAAAACTCAACTGCATCATACCAAGAAACCCGCTCTACAGGCCGATTTGCACCTGTAAACTTAGATGGGTATGGGTCAAGTTCTCGGTTAATCTGGGGTAACTGAGCTACAAATTTCCACTGTGCTTGAGTGACTGGATATTTACCCATAAAAAATGGCTGCACTGTTACTTGATGTTGGGGACGTTCACTATTATTGCTATTTTTCTCTTTTTCTGGAGCGCCCATCATAAAAGTACCTTTAGGAATAGATACCATTTCTAACTCAAAGCGATTCTCTAAATTTTCAATAAAGTGTTGAGCTTGTTTACGAAAGCCTTTTTTGCCTTGAATGGTAATGGTAACTACTTCAAAATCAAATGGTTGTGTTTTGATGGAATCATCGTTGTTTTCTGTTTGATGTTCAGTCATTGTTTTTGTTCTTGTGAATGGATTGATTTAATTAATAAAATTTTCATTTCTCAACGTTTAAAATTTTCAGATACAGTAGTATCATCAATGGTTTTGTATCTAGTCCATAAACACAAAGGAAACCCCTAAGACAATATTTTTTGAAAAAACCTCTCTCTTTCTCGATAACTGGTGGGAAGAGGAGACTTGATTTGGTTAGCTTTATTGATCAAATCTTGAGTATTTTGTATTGCTTGGAAATATTGCCACTTTTCGCGCCATACAATCTGCGAACTTCAGCCACTCATTTACATTCTGGAAAATTGCTATGAGCTTAGAAGAAATTTCATCCATAACTACAAATGTACATAGCATTATTACAAATAGATATTATCACGCTAAGTAGGTTTTTTATCACCCTAGATATAGGAAATTGCAGAGAAATAATAAAATTTAACCATTTCCATGCCTCAAACCCTTGATTTTTCGTTTCATACCTATGTAATCACCAAAATTTTCTTACAGAAAAAACTAGTACAGCAGGGCGTAAATAAACCAATTATTCTCAATCACAGCCAAAAAGCTTATGACCTATTACTTTTTACTTTTGCGAAACGGTACTAGTTTGTTACACAAAAATTACTATTTGGGCTATATGATTAATTCCTATTCAAATAGACGTAATATCACTGAGATTTACAAAATTTACGCTGTCCATCAAGTTCTGGATGTTGCCAAGAATAGGCAAAATGACTAACTGCATTTATTTGTGGTGCAAATCTCCTTAAAGCTGCCATTTGTTGTTCTAAAGGTGGACGGCCAGTTATTGGTTCTCCCCATTTACCAGCTAAAGCGGGAATGACTTTTGTACCTGGTTGAGCCATACTTAAAACTCGTTGCACTTGATCCATGATACAATTAGCATTTCCACAAGTGGCATAAGACATAGGATGCCATTCTAAAGTATTAGGAAATTTATCCCAAGGTTGTAAACGGGAATCATATCCTTTACCTACAGTTTGATTACCTTCTGGGAAAAATACCACCCCAGCAGGAATATTATTTTGTGTAGCTGGATAACTAGCTAAGGCAACAAAATCTAATATACCTTGCATGGCGTGAGCAACTGCCAAAAGCCATAAATCTGATTGCAAAATTGGTTGTTTATCGTTTGCTGTGAGTAATGATTTGTCTGCAACTGGAGGAATACGACCTTCCCACATTGGTTCATCTTCTTGGGGATAAAGTTGATCAACTTCTCTTATATCTCCTGTTGTGATGTATCCTTTACTTAAAAACCGGCGAATTAATTCTAGTCCTTTATTATTTTTGGCACGACGCAATAAAGCTTCTTGAATTGCCGGAGTAAATAACCATAAATCAGATACTTTTGTAGCTATGGAATCACTTCCTGCTTGTCGCGGATAGCGTACATAGTCTAATAATAAGCCATCAGGACGACGACGCATTATTTCTTGTACCATGCGGTAAAAATCGGTTTTTGCTTGGGTGTTGTAGGGGTCTACAAATACTTGGGAACGGTTATCTACAACTTCTATGCTAGTTTGACCTTTTCCATTACGGGCGATCGCATCTTTTCTATTCTCAATTTGACCATAAGTATAGCCAAAATTAATTGTAAACATCCAAGCATAAACTTTTAAACCTCTTGCTTGTCCTTTTTTAATTCCTTCTGCTAATAAATCAACTTTTTCTTTTCCCGGAGTACGAACTACAGCAGGCCAAACTGTGGGATTAGTTGCTGCTGGTAACAATACCTGACCATCATAAAATGCTTCTAAATAAACTTGGTTATAGCCACTATTGACTATATGATCCATTATCTGATCAATTGCTCCTGGCTGAGAGTCACAGGGATACAAACGTAACCAGATAGCTTGAGTTTGTGGCCAATTTTGACGGCGACAATTTTGTAATTCTTCTGCGTGTTCTTTGAGGATTTTTTGATAACGACTTTGTGCGTCTCTATTGCCTTTAAGGGCTGATAAACGTAGTTCTTCTTTCTCTTTCACTGCTTTTGGTGATAGTTGACAAAACTCCATTACCTGCGCTGCTGCTGGCTGAGTGCTAAAGTTAGGAATTAACATACTACTGCTAAACAAAACAGCAAACAGACTGCGACGCAATAATCTTGGTGTGGAAAAGTTGAAAGGAAGTTTGTACATATTGCTTAATTAACCTTAATTGATCTATCTTTTGCTAAATTTCTTAATTAATATATGACAACAGGAAAAATTTATTTAAGGAGTCAGGAGTCAGGAGAAATATTCATGAATCTAGAGAAATCTTTGATTCAATAATTGACAATTGACAATTACCTCTCCCTTGAAGGGAGAGGATTGAAAAAAGCGGATTTTTTATTTTTCCCCTTGAAAGGGAGGTTTTAAACCGTTCGGCACTTCGACACTTCGGCAAGCTAAGTGACCGCAATCTCAGTGACCACTGACGCTCACGGCGGAAGCCTTTAATGAAACAATTGTCAATTTTCAATTTTCAATTTTCAATTGATAAAAAGCAGGCCAAGCCTGCTATTAAGAATCTTTGAAAATTATCAACTTTTCCCTAATAATTAACCACCACGGTTAACCACTGCTTCAACACGAGCAAATTCTTTTTCTAGGCGATTTTTCAACTTTTCAGGTATGGGACGGTTAGGGTAAGAACTGTAATGTCCAGCTAAAGCGTTCAGGGCGGTTCGCATGGTTGTAAAGGAACTCAAGCCAGAAACGGCATTGGATCTTTGATAACGTGCAGAAAAGTCATTGATTTTTTGACGTGCTTCTGCTTGTATTGCTGCTTTATTAGGATCATCCGGTGATACTTCTACGGCTTGTTTTAAGACTTTGACTACGGACAAAGTGTCTTGACGATAATCTCCGGTTAAGCCGTCTGGACTGCCAGAACAACCCATTAAACCGATGGTGACTACTAAAAGTAGTGCCAGCAGACGCGACCAATAATGCTTCATATCCATTAATTAAATACGTAAATCACAGTCCATCGTATCAGGGAACAGGGAATAGGGAATAGGGAATAGTGGAGGTTAATAACTCTATAACTCTATAACTCTATTACCCATTACCCATTACCCATTACCCATTACCCATCACCTCATACAAAGTATTTCTTTGCTGGTAAGGTCTGTTGAGGGAGGCGATCGCATTTTGCAGGGTTTCTACTTCCATGCACGTACCACCAATAGCCCCGGCCATTGTGGTAATGTGTTCTTCCATCAAAGTACCGCCAATATCATTACAACCCCAAGTTAAGGCTTCTGTTGCACCAGCTAACCCTAATTTTACCCAACTCGGTTGATGGTTAGGTATGCAGTTTCCTAAGAATATCCGCGCTACCGCAGTTAGTAACAGCGCATCTGCTAATACTGGTTGATCTCTTCCTACTCGACGACGTAAGGATTTAGGTGCTTCTTGACCCACAAAGGGTAAGATAATAAATTCTGTAATTTTGGCTGGGTATCCTTTTTCTAAGGCTGTTTGTTGCAGCGATCGCAATTTTTCTAAATGTCCTATTTGCTGTTCCGGTGTTTCAATATGCCCCGATAACATGGTACTCGTAGTTGGTACACCTAATTTGTGCGCTGTACTGACAATTTCTAACCAAGTTGCAGTATCTATCTTTTCAGGACATAATACTTTTCTCACTTGATCATCTAACACCTCGGCTGCTGTTCCTGGCATTGAACCCACACCCGCATCACGTAAAGCTTCTATGACATGAGTATGGGAAATTCCATCAACTCTAGCAATAAACTGGATTTCCTGGGGCGAAAAGGCGTGTAAATGTAGCTGGGGAAACTCTTGTTTAATGGTTTCTACCAATTTAATGTAATAAGGTAAGGATTTACCGTTAATTTGCGCTTGTGGGTTTAATCCCCCTTGCATACAGATTTCTGTCGCTCCTCTACTTACAGCATCCGTAGATTTTTCTAAAATCTGCGCCCAATCTAACCAGTAAGCATCCGTATCACCATCATCTCGGCGGAATGCACAAAAACTACAATGTTGTTCACAAATGTTAGTAAAATTAATGTTACGGTTGATTACGTAAGTTACAGTCTCACCAGCTTGTTTTTGTCTCAGTTTGTCTGCTGTTTCCCGAATAATATTTACAGTTTCCGGGTCAGTTTGGTTTAATAAAACTACTGCCTCAGATGGTGATATATTAAACCCAAGTAAGGAACGCTCAAGAATCGTATCTAATGTTATATTAGTCACAGCTAGTAAAAATTTTATTAATGTATGAATGAATTAAAAGCCAACTTACTATTTTAATGCTTTGGCTATATGTTAAATATATGTTAAATTCGTTTTTAAGAGGTTTTCTAAAAAGTTGATGGCTAACGCCACGCTACGCTCTAGGCGAATATACAGCATTTTCCGGTGTCATGTGGTACACTATGGGCGGGCAAGACTTGTACTGATCGGTTAGTGAGCGCAGTCGAACTATGTCGAAATATGCCCACCCCACAAGAGTTTTATTATTATGATTTGTACCTCATAAAAACGAAATCTGCTGTAAATCGCTACCACACAAACAAAATTCACCAGTGGACTAAGGAAAGTGGACTAAGGAAAAATTGGGGTTTCAAACCTGTATAGGCAACTTTGGCAGTGTAGATGTAATTTCTCATCACCCAAGTTAGACTTTTTAAACATCCTCCAAACCTCTATTTTATTGTGCATGAGTACCTTTTGTCTACCTAAATAAATAATTTCAGATATCAACCCGGATTCCTATAGTTTTTGCCAATAAAATAAATAACATAATTAATTTTTTAGAATAAAATATTTGAAATTTTAATTTATGGACTTCGATGCCTCTAATGCCCTATTAAACGTTCCCACTGGTTCATTACAGATTACAGAATCTCCACCTAGTGATGTTGTAGCTAGAAACAATGATATTCTCCTATCTCTGGTAATTCCTACTTACAAAGAGCGTGATAATATCGAGAATATTGTTAATATCCTCACTGGTTTACTAGATGCAGCGATACCTAATAATTATGAATTAATTGTAGTTGATGATGATAGCCCGGATTTGACTTGGCAAGTAGCGCAATCTTTGATACCTGATTATCCGCAATTACGGGTGATGCGAAGACAAGAGGAACGAGGACTTTCTTCGGCGGTAATTCGAGGTTGGCAAGCTGCTACAGGTCGCGTTTTGGGTGTGATTGATGGTGATTTACAACACCCTCCAGAAGTATTGTTACAACTGTTGCATAAAATAGAAGCAGGTGCAGATTTAGCTTTAGCTAGTCGTCATGTAGACGGTGGTGGTGTCAGTAGTTGGAGTGTGGTGCGGCGGTTTTTATCCCGTGGGGCGCAGGTTTTAGGATTGATTATTTTACCAGGTGTTTTAGGCAGAGTTACTGATCCGATGAGTGGTTATTTTATGGTGCGTCGGAGTGCGATCGCTGGTGCTACTATGAATCCGGTGGGGTATAAAATTCTTTTAGAGGTGATTGGTAGAGGTAACGTTAGAGAAATTGCTGAAGTTGGTTATGTCTTCCGCGAACGCACGGAAGGAGAAAGTAAAGTAACGTGGAAGCAGTATATAGAGTATATTCAACATTTAATTCGTTTACGGGTATCTACTGGCAGGTTAGGTAAAATTAGTCGCAGAATAGATTTCCCCATTGGCAAATTTATCCGCTTTGGTTTAGTGGGTTTGAGTGGGGTGTTTGTAGATATGGCAGTGCTTTATTTACTCAGTGATGCTTCTACTTTGGCTTTACCTTTAACTCGCAGTAAAATTATTGCCGGCGAAGTTGCCATTTTCAATAATTTTTTGTGGAATGATGCTTGGACATTTGCAGATGTTTCCATGCAGCAAAAAGGATGGAAACAACGCATTAAGAGGTTTTTCAAATTTAATGTGGTTTGTTTAGCAGGATTGGTAATTAATGTTTTGGTTTTGAATATTGTTTATAATTTCTTGATTCGTAATCAGTATATTGCTAACTTGATTGCGATCGCAGTAGCAACAATTTGGAATTTCTGGGTTAACCTCAAATTAAGTTGGCGGGTGACAGATGTAAAATAATTAATTTGATTGGTGATTGTTGATTGGTGATTGGGAAGAAATTCTTTAACTATTCCCTATTTCCTATAAATGGTTTTAACCAAGTTAGAGAAATAGCAAGATCGAGAAAAGTAACTGCTAAGGCAAACCAGAAAATACTCTCTGCGGCTAAAATTAAAAAAGGCAAAATTGCATTATTAAAACTCCAACCAAATTCTATTTGAGTTAATCCGCGTACTAAACCAAAAGCAAATACCGCACCAGATTTGAGGTGACTATTTTTATCTACTCTGATGATATAGCGATAGGTGACACCAAATAGAAAACCGGAAAAACCTGCAATTACAGCACTAAGTATAAATTGTAAATTAATTTGTGAATTAATTATTTGTGATATTTGTGAAATTTGTAAATTAATTATTTGTAAATCAATTGACGAACCTTGATTAATATTCAGTATAGGAAAATACTGCTTTAGCAACAACCCATTAACAACTGTCGTGACTAAGAAAGCAGAACCAACGGATAAACTACCAATGACACCTGCTTTGACAGATTCTAACCTTTCTTGCATGAGTTCCATAAACCTGGCCAGCCTTCTGTAAACACCAATGAACAATCTACCGCCTTTTCCCGGTATGATAAACATTAGAAACCTTTTGCAATTATTTGAAAAGTAGAACTATGATTTTGACACTAGGTTGGGTATCACTTCTGGTTGTGTTCACTTGGTCGATTTCTATGGTAGTCTGGGGACGCAACGGACTCTAGAGGCATCGTGGAAAGTCCATTACTGAGTATTTTGGCTATAGTTGCCCTAGTGCTGCTAGTAGGAGTTACAGGTGGTGTAGTTTATTTAACCTTGGCAGATTGGCGCGATCGCCGTCGTCGAGAAGACGAAACCCGTGAACTTAAACGCAGCACTGCCAAACGGCGCTGATTTTACAGCCCATACAAACACATACGAAGCTTTATGTGGGGACATGATTAAATTCGTGTCTCCACATATTTTATGACAACAGGAGACTGGACTTTTTTATTTTGGATTTTGGATTTTGGATTTTGGATTGTTTTTGTCAATTCCAATCTAAAATCTAAAATCTTCTTCCCTATTCCCTTCTTGCTGTCACCTGTCACCTGCTATATCTACTTCCCCTGGTAGATCCAAAGCGATTAATAAAGCCTGTGCTAGATGTGCCATTACTGCGTCAGAAAGTACACCTCGTAATCGCAAAAAGCGCGTTTTAGATAATACCCGCACCTGATCTGCCATTGCGATCGAGTCTTTTCTGAGTCCGCCATCTGGTGCTAAAATTAAGACTTGAGTGGGGTAAACCCGCTTGCCGGTTTGATAAGTCGTGCAAGGTACTGCCAAAACAACTGGGCTAGATAAATTAATTACGTCACGACTGACAATAATTACAGGGCGAGTTCCTCCTTGTTCTGAACCTTCAGTCATTTCTAGACGCGCATCGTACACTTCACCCCTTCTCATCGTGGAGATTCCCCTAGCTGCAACGCCTCCCATTGAGCCGTAGCAAATTCCGCCTCCATTCTTAAAACTTCCGCTTGATAATCTGGATCTCTCGTCATTTCCGCTAAAGCGGCATCTATTTCGGCTCGTCTTTGTGCTGCTAGTTCCCGCTTCAAAGCTTGCACCACAAACTCATTCCTACTTTTGGCTTTCCCCTCTAACACAGCTTTATCAGTCGCTTCTAACAATTCTTTCGGGATCGTTAACGTCGTGCGAATAGTTTCTACTTTCATGGCGCGTTCAGTCTGTGATGTCTGAAGTGATGCCTTATATGATATCGTTTTCAGCATCCATTAGGAACTGTAAATTTGTCATTGGTAATTGGTGATTGGTGATTGGTAATTGGTAATTGGTAATTGGTAATTGGTAATTGGTGGGTTATTATTCTCCCCTACACCCCCAAACAAATTTAAACCCCCCAAACGGAAAATGTCAGGGGGGTTAGCACTTGGAAAAAACAGACTCTATATCCATAAATTAATTAATTCACTTGGGAAAAATAACCTTGGGGCAATATACGATCATCGGTACTGGAATACTCTTGTTTGATTTTGACTCAAGACTTACCGCGTTTAAGCGAACCATAAGCATATAGTTCTAAGGGTACTAATTCAGTTTTGCCATTAACTTTTACTTGGGAGTAAACTAATTTGAGCAAAGGAGAGTGGTTTTCATTGTAACGTAAACACATAACATATCCTCTCTTGTCTGTTACAAATTTTTCTGGTCTTCAAGGCAGTTGATGTATATAATAGAAATATGTTTTTGAAGTTGTTTGTGGTTTTGATTGCCTTGATTGAGTGTTTTTTTCTCTTTTCTTTATAAAAACAAAGAAAAGCTTAAATTTCAGAAAAATAGCTGGAAATATCATGAAGATTTGAACAATGTGGCAAATAATTTTGTCATTGGAAATTATTAGATATACTTACTAAAAGCACAATTTAGTTACCCATACAATAATATATAAATCATATATAAATCATATATAAACAACAACTGGTTATTATCTGTAATTTCCTCATGATTTCCCAGTTAATTTATTGCTTGAGAAGATAAGTTTACGTCACAGTTACAGAGTATAATTGATTTATAACTTTACTGACAAACTATGAAAACACCCACAGAATTGCCAACTCGCTTAGATTACTACTACCAACAAATCAAAACCATTATTCTCGCTCGTCAAAATCCTATCACGGGTTTGTTACCTGCGAGTACCGCAATTACCGCTCATGGTGATTATACTGATGCGTGGGTGCGAGACAATGTTTATAGCATTTTGGCAGTTTGGGGTTTAGCACTGGCATACCGAAAAATAGATAATGATCAAGGACGTACTTACGAACTTGAATATAGTGTTGTTAAATTAATGCGTGGTTTGCTTTTCGCTATGATGCGACAGGCGCATAAAGTTGAAAAATTTAAACATACCCAATCTTTATTAGATGGACTGCACGCTAAATATAACACTGCTACTGGTGATATTGTGGTTGGTGATGATGAATGGGGACATTTACAACTAGATGCCACATCTATATATTTGCTAATGTTAGCAGAAATGACAGCAGCAGGTTTATCAATTATTTTTACCTTGGATGAAGTTAACTTTGTCCAAAATTTAGTTTATTACATTGGTAGAGCTTACCGCACACCAGATTATGGGATTTGGGAGCGAGGTAATAAAATTAATCATGGTAAGGCAGAATTAAATGCTAGTTCTCTGGGAATGGCAAAAGCTGCACTAGAAGCTATCAATGGACTGAATTTATTTGGTGTGCATGGTAGTCAAGCATCAGTAATTCATGTTTTACCAGATGAAATTTCTAGAGCAAGAATTACTTTAGAATCTTTATTACCAAGAGAGTCTGCATCTAAAGAAGTTGATGCTGCATTATTGAGTATTATTAGTTATCCTGCTTTTGCTGTTGAAGATGCACAATTGAGGGAACGCACATATAAGGAAATTATTAATAAATTAGCTGGTAAATATGGCTGTAAACGCTTCCTCAGAGATGGACATCAAACAATTTTAGAAGATACTCATCGGTTACATTATGAACCTTGGGAACTGAAACAATTTGAGGATATTGAATGTGAATGGCCGCTATTTTTCACTTATTTAGTGCTTGATGGTATTTTTCGTCAAGACCAGGAACAAGTGCAAAAATACCAAGAATTGTTAGCAGCATTACTGGTAGAAAGAGATGGTTTCCAGTTATTACCAGAATTGTATTATGTGCCAGAGGAAAAGATTGAAGCGGAAAAATTAAATCCCCATTCACAAACAAGATTACCTAATGAAAATATCCCCTTAGTTTGGGCGCAAAGTTTGTATTTTCTGGGGCAAATGTTGAGTGAGGGTTTAATCGCAGTAGGTGATATTGATCCCTTGGGTAGACATTTGTGCGTGGGTAAAAAACGGGAAGCAATGATACAAATTGCTTTATTGGCAGAAAATGAAGAAGTGCAAGCACAATTAGAAGTATATGGCATTGAAAGTCAAACACCCAACCAAGTAGAACCCATTCAAGTGAGACAAGCTGGGGAATTATCAGAAATTTATACGCAAATTGGGCGCAATGATCAATTAGGTTTAACAGGTCGTCCGGTGCGAAGGTTGCGGAGTTTGACAACTTCCAGAATATTTAAAATTCAAAATCAAACTGTTGTATTTTTACCTGCTTTCTTAGATGCACAGCAGTTTTATTTAACGCTAGATTATCATTTTCTGCTGGATCAAATTCGGGGAGAATTGGCTTATATCCAAAAATATTGGAGTGATTTAGGTCGTCCTATTTTGACATTGATGATTACTCGCACGATGCTAGAAACAGGTTCAGAGGCATTATTAGCATTAATGCAAGAACTGAAAAATGGTGTTTGCGGTGGTGTGCAGGTAAAATTAGGAAAATTAAATCAATTAATGTTGACTGCGGCAATTCAAAGAATTGATTTTATTACAGATATAGAATTATTCTGTCCTCCAGTTAAAAATGCGAGATTACGTTGTTATTACTTGGTTTCTCAGCCTGAGAAAAATTGGCGCTTGGGACATACTCAAGAATTTCAAATGGAATGTGAAACTAACTTACATTTGTTACTAAGTTATTTACGTTCCTCAGAAAATATCTATGAACAAATTGAATTACTGCAAACTTTAAATCGGTTAAAGGGTTTGGATTTTGATACTGGTTATGGTGAAGATGGTTATAGTGTGACAGTGGGTGATTTATTGGATGAAGTTTACACTAAAGCAGGTTATTTAGGTTTGTGGGCGGTGGTGCGTCGTGCTGCTGGTTTACGGCAAATGGTGGATATTGGTTTATCGGATGCGGTGACAAGTATTTTGGTAAGAGGTAAACAAATTGCTGTAGGTAGGGCTTATAGTGAAGCTTCGTTAATAATTGTACCAAAATCACATCATGAAATTGCCGAGAAAATTAATAATTTCTGTCGGGAAGATATCAGAGACAGGGTTTTAACTCAAGAAATTCTCATTTATTTAGGTGTGTTAATCAAAACAGAACCAGAATTATTTAAAGGACTTTTAACACTGAGGGTTGGTTATTTAATTCTGTTAATTACTAGCGAATTAGCTCAAGAATTAGGTGTTACCCAAGACGAAGCTTATGATCACCTGATGCAGCTTTCACCTTATGAAGTGAAAATGCGTTTGGAAAAAGTTTTAACAAGTTATAGTGGGGTGAGTGGTTTATTACGTCAACAAGAATCACTGCATATTAAGCAAAAAGAAAGTGATATTGCTTGGGTAGTGCAACCTGTAATTAGTGAAGAAGAAATTGCCGTGACTCCAGAAAATTGGCGGAGATTTCGTCAAGCGGAAGGGGCAATAAATCGAGTTCCCAAGGACTTTTTTAAACAAGTTTGGTTGTTAATGCACCATTGTAAAGGTTTGGTGATTGGCGATAAATTAGAAAGACGGAATCGTTTAGAAAGTGAGGTGATGATTTCGGAAATGACTGCGGGTGAAAGAAATTTTGCTTTGAGAATTGAACATTTACTCAATAAAATTGAAGCGCCAGAATATCGCCAAGTAAATGTGGAAGCGTTGATGGAGTTAGGAGCTATAGCTGCAAATAACCCTAATTTACAAATTCAAGATTATATCGTGTTAGATGTGTTAATTGGTCACGCAGTGCGGTTAGCATGGTTAGAAAAAAATCCTGAACGGGGCGATCGCTATGATGAAGATAAAGGTTTAGCATGGCCTCAATTTTACAACACTTCACCCAGAGATTGCGCGAGTTATATTTTGAAAGCCTTGAAGTTCTTGACAGAATTTGCGAGGGATTTTTAAACTCGAAATAGAAGAATTCAGGAGTCAGGAGTCAGAATAATTTTAGATTTTAGATTTTAGATTTTAGATTGGAGTTGACAGAAACAATCCAAAATCCAAAATCCTTTCATTGTATCCCCAGTCCCCAGTCCCCAGTCACGAGTTAAAAGGAGTGTAAAAAATCCGTGCATATTCATACCCTTGAACAATGGCAGCATTCTCACGATTTTTCTGTAGATCAAAATCAGGCAGAAAAAAATACTAAAATTGTGATGCTATTCACGGCATTAACAATGGTTGCGGAAATTGCCGCAGGAACGTTTTTTGGTTCGATGGCTTTGCTTGCTGATGGTTGGCACATGGCCACCCATGTTGCAGCTTTTGGAATTACGATTTTTGCTTATCAATATGCGCGAAATAATGCCAATAATCCCAAGTATACTTTTGGTACAGGAAAAGTTAGCGTCTTGGGTGGTTTCGCTAGTGCTGTAGCGTTGGCGGTGATCGCTTTTTTGATGGGAATGGAATCACTGGGGCGGTTTTTTGAACCGCAAAATATTCACTTTAATGAAGCAATTGGAGTGGCTATTATTGGTTTGGTTGTGAATATAGCCAGTGCTTTTTTATTGCAAGATCATCATCACCATGATCATGCAGATGATCATCATCATGAACATCATGAACATCAAGATCATAACTTGCGTGCAGCTTATATTCATGTTTTGGCAGATGCACTAACTTCTGTTTTTGCGATTATTGCTTTATTTGCTGGTAAATTTTTGGGTTGGGTGTGGATGGATGCAGCAATGGGGTTTGTTGGTGCTGCGGTAATTGCTAAATGGTCTTATGGTTTGGTACGTGATACGGGTTTAATTTTATTAGATGGTTCAGGTGATAAACAAATCAAGTTAGCTATTGTGAATACTATAGAAGAAAATGCTGATAATAAGGTTACAGATTTGCATATTTGGTATGTGGGTCAGCATCATTTAGCTGCTACAATTTCTTTAGTTACCCATTATCCGCAAACACCGGAATATTATAAAAATCTCCTCAAAGATATTCCGTCTCTTGGTCATGTTTCTGTGGAAGTTAATCATTGTCAAGGAGAACCTTGTGTAGATATACACAGGGACTAAAATGCTGATTATTGCTGTAAGTTATAATGGTTTCAGTTCTAATTATTCAGGAGGTGAGATGATGGTTATTGCTAATACCAACCCGCCGATTATTACCCCAGAGATCACAAAAACTCACTTTACTCCAGATGAGTATAGAGAGATGGAGGAAACCGCCGAAGAACGCCACGAATACAGCGATGGGGAGATTATTGTTATGACTGGAGGTTCAGAAATTCATAGTGCGATCGCTAGTAATATTTTAATTTATTTGGGATTTTTACTCAGGGATACTGATTTTCGTTTTTATGGTAGTGATTTGCGGGTTTGGATTCCTAATTTTAATCATGGAACTTATGCAGATGTACTGGTGATTAATGGTGAACCAGAATTTAATAATAATCGCACGGATGAAATTCTCAATCCTTTACTAATTATGGAAGTTCTGTCACCTTCAACAGAAGGTTATGATAGAGGGAATAAATTCAGAAAATATCGTTCTCTTCCTAGTTTTTGTGAATATATGCTAGTTAGTCAAGCTGAAGCTTATATTGAGCAGTATTATAAACAGGAAGAAGAAAATAACTATCTTTGGCAATTGAAAGCTTATGATCATATTGATCAGTCAGTTTTTCTGCACAGTTTAAATATAGAACTTCCCATGAAAGAAATTTATCGGCGGATTAAATTTTAAATTAAATTTAAGAGCGATATTTCCACACACAACATCTGATAATATCACTCATATAGTAGAGTGCGTTAAGAACGTTTAACGCACCATGTATTTCATGTTTATAAATTGCTCACAGCTTCGGCAATTTTTCCTGAAACAAAAGGTAAAATTTCCCGACTTTTAGCTTGTGCTTTCCCTTCTGTAAATACTACTAACAAATAAGGACGCTGTTCTGGTAATTCAATATAAGCCGCATCATGGCGGACAGAACTTGTCCAACCGGCTTTTGACCAGATTTGACTATTTTGGGGTAAACCACCGCCTAAAAAGCCTGTAACTTGGTCTTCTTCCACATCTTGGGGTAAGTCATCAGGGTTAAGACTGCGTTTGAGTAAAGACATCATTTGTTGCGATCGCCCACTGGAAACCGCAACCCCACCCACAATACTATGTAATAACCTGGCAGTGGCATTAGTTGTTAACATATTTCTATTTTCAAACATTTCCCCATAAAACGCCCTTTCCCTACCAAAAGGACCATCACCCCAAGTTTTTTGACAAACATTAATATTTGTCATTTCTTCCCAACCCAAGGATTGATAATAACGGTTAACAATATTGCGTTGATATTTCCAAGTTTCAAAAGGTCCTATAGGTAATTCTGGTCCAGAGGTAGTACCGCTGAGAATATCAACTATTAAACTGGTAGCATCATTGCTAGATTCAATAATCATATCACTTAACGCCCGTTCTAATTCCTTAGAAGTGTTAGTCATGCCTTTTTCTAACCATTCATGAACAGCAACTAAATAGAATAATTTGACAACACTTGCAGGATAAATGCGTTCTCCACCACGATAATTAAAACCTCTGACACCATGACCCCAAAAAGCATCAGGAGTCAAAGCACCACCAGTATTTACAGGGATAGGAGGATCATAAACAACCCAAGTTAAAGCAATTTGATCCCGGTTTAAATTAGGAAAATTAGAAAAAGTAGCTTCTAAGATTTCATCACCGAGATTTTCTATTTGTTCGTTTTGATTGAATAAAACCATTTGCGAATAATTCCTTGAAAATATCAAAATGTTAATTTCTATATTTATTATAACATTAATTGTATAATAATCTTTATCAATTGATGATTGACAATTGATGATTGACAACTGCTTATTTATTCAAGGGTTAAAACCTCTCCTTTCAAGGATAAAAATAAAAAAGCTCCCATTTCTCAATCCTCTCACTTGGAGAGAAAGATAATTGTCAATTGTCAATTGTTAATTTTTGGGATGGTACTGACAACCTTAGAAGAAAGTCAAGCACCAGCAGCAGCAAGGTATATCATGGTTATTTAGATAATCCCACATTTCGAGGAATGCGACAAAGTTTAGCAAAAAATTTTGATGAAATATATATAATGGATTTACATGGTAATAGTAAGAGAAAAGAAGTCACTCCCGATGGTTTACCAGATAAAAATGTATTTGATATTCAGCAGGGAGTCGCTATTTGTTTTATGATTAAATATCCCCAGGAAGTAAAAATATGAAATGGCGTGTTATTTTAGAAACCGATCCTGAAACCGGAGATTGGGCGGTTTGGTGTCCAGAATTACCTGGTTGTGTTTCCGCAGGTGAAACAGAAGCAGAAGCTTTAGAAAATATTCGTGAAGCGATTGGCTTCGCCAGTGCCATAGGCAATCGCACTTTATCTAGAACCTGACACAATTACATTAAAACCAGGATCAGTCATGCGAGAGGTTTTAGTAACATGACTCGTATCCGCAGAATGAATGCAGATGAAGTTGAAACTATAAACAGAATGGAAAACTGCGTAAAATAATCTCAAACAAATTATGACCAAGTTTTATCATATGGCAGCATCCCCAATGTGTAAGTTTATTTTTACTAACAATATAAAATTATCCCCAGCTTAATTGGATTGAACCGCAAAGGACGCAAAGTACACAAAGGAAAGAGAGTTTCAGAGGGTTTTTGATGTGACTGCGTTTATTTCTTCAAAATTGGGATGCTTACGATAAATTCGCTGAAATTATCGTAATTTTGGTTTGATTGAATTACTCTAATCTACAAATAGGAGACTCTTTTTTTAACCAAACATGATATAATCCTGAAAATCCTTAAATCCTGGAAATCCTGATTCTGACAAAAATTAACTATATAATCCTGTAAATCCTTAAATCCTGGACACCCTGATTCTGACAAAAATATGTCTTTAAATTTAAATTTACTAATCCCCCATTCCCCAACCAACGAATATCAATGTCTAGCTGACCTCAATTTATATGATGCTCCTGAATGTGTCCGTTTAGCAACTCAAGCTGCTACTGGTCGCAATTTACGCATTACATCAAATCATCAAGATACAGCAATTCAAGTTTGTTTATGTGAAGATGATTATCCGGGATGGGTTGCTGTTAATGATTTGTCCTTATTACAACCTGCTACTACATCCTACGAACCTGCATTTTTTACTGAATCGGAAATTAAAAAACTACTACCAAAGGTAATTGAATTTACCCAACAAGCAATGCAGCAAACTAATTATTATTTGTGGGGTGGAACAGTAGGACCAAATTATGATTGTTCTGGTTTAATGCAAGCTGCTTTTGTATCTGTGGGTGTGTGTTTGCCAAGAGATGCTTATCAACAAGAAGCTTTTACCCAACCAATTAATATTCATGATATCGAACCAGGGGATTTAATCTTTTTTGGAACTCCGCAAAAAGCAACTCATGTAGGTTTATATTTAGGTGATGGTTATTATATTCACAGTTCAGGAAAAGAACAAGGACGCAACGGTATAGGTATTGATCAACTTTCGGAACAAGGTGATAAAGTTAGTCAGTCATACTATAAACAATTACGGGGTGCTGGTAGAGTTGTGAAAAGCTATGTTGGTCAATTGATAATTGATAATTGATAATTATTTTATTAAAGGTTTAAATTCTCTCATTTGCAGGAGAAAAAAACAGAAAAAATTTCCTATTTCCAATCCTCTCACTTCCAGGTACAGGTAATTGTTTTCTAGATCCCCGACTTCTTAAAGAATTAGGGGATCTATACCACGAACAACATCAAGCCAAATTTTTGGTAAAATCAACCATCAGCGATCGCCTATCAGCAATGACCAATTACCAATTACCAGATGTATCCGTAGTTGTACCGATTAAAGATGAAGTAGAAAGTCTACCTTTATTACTAGAAGCCATTTCTACCACTCTGACAGCCAGTGAGTTAAGTTATGAAATTATCTGTGTAGATGATGGTTCTACTGATGGTTCACCGGAATTTCTCAAAGAACAGGCACAACTCCGCACTGATTTAAAAGCGGTGATTTTACGCCGCAACTACGGACAAACTGCGGCCATGTCTGCGGGTTTTAATTATGCTACAGGTAAAGCAATTGTTACCCTAGATGCTGATTTACAAAATGATCCGGCTGATATCCCCATGTTATTGGCAAAATTAGATGAAGGTTACGATTTGGTCAGTGGTTGGCGCAAAAATCGCCAAGATGGGGCAATAAATCGGTTACTTCCTTCAAAAATTGCTAATTGGTTAATTCGTCGTACCACTAGCGTCTATATTCACGACTATGGTTGTTCTCTCAAAGCCTATCGTGCAGAATTAGTTGCAGATATGAACCTTTACGGAGAACTACACCGCTTCTTGCCAGCTTTAGCTTATATCGAAGGGGCAAGAATCACCGAAATGCCTGTGCGTCATCATGCACGACGCTTCGGTAAAAGTAAATATGGCATTTCTCGGACTTTTCGGGTATTGATGGATTTATTAACAATTCTATTTATGAAAAAGTTCCTCACCCGTCCCATGCACGTCTTTGGGTTGTTTGGCTTGTTGTCAATGGTTACAGGTGGCGGACTAGGAATTTATTTAACTTTCCTGAAACTGGCTTTTGGTGCAGATATTGGTAATCGTCCTTTATTAATTTTAGCTGTGTTATTGCTGCTAACTGGTATTCAGTTATTTTGCTTCGGTTTGTTAGCAGAATTATTAATGCGTACTTACCACGAATCTCAAGGAAGGCCAATATATCGAGTGCGGGAAGTAGTGGCAAAAAATGTTAAGTAACGTAACAATGGAAATACAAAATTACTAAATATTACATTGCATCTGCCGTGAAAGACTTTGAGACTATTGACGCTAAGTTACGGCGCAACCTACTAATATTATTTGCAGCAGGTTTATTATTCTGGTCAGCTTTAGCTTCCTTGTTGCCAACATTACCTTTATATATAGAATCTCTAGGGGCAACAAAACAACAAATTGGCATTGTTATGGGCTGCTTTGCCATCGGGATGTTAGTATTTCGTCCCCAAGTGGGGATTTTAGCCGACCGTAAAGGCAGAAAAATTGTGTTACTGATTGGGTTGGCAGTAGCAGCGATCGCACCTTTAGGTTATTTATTGGCGAAGTCACTACCATCCTTAATGGTAATTCGTGCCTTTCATGGTATCAGTATTGCTGCATTTGCTACTGCTTACACTGCCTTAGTGGGAGATTTAGCACCAGAACACCGTCGGGGCGAAATCATTGGTTATATGAGTTTAGTTAATCCCATCGGTGTGGCACTAGGTCCAGCTTTAGGGGGATATTTACAAGCCACAGTAGGCTACACACCTTTATTTATCGCATCTACCACTTTAGGTTGTTTAGGCTTACTCTGTCTTTTACCCGTTGTTAATCCACCTGTGATTGAAAAACCTAAAGACTTTACAGAAGATAAATTTTGGCAATTAATCACCAGTCCCCGTGTCCGTGTACCTGCTATAGTTTTGTTACTGATTGGTTTATCGTTAGGGACGATACATACCTTTATTGCCTTGTACATGAAATCAACAGGAGTAGATTTAAATGCGGGGTTGTTTTTTACCGCCGCTGCCATATCCAGTTTTAGTGTCAGATTATTTGCAGGGCGGGCTTCTGACAAATACGGACGTGGTTTATTTGTCACTTTCAGTTTGATTTCTTTTACTATGGCACTGTTATTTATTTGGCAAGCAAACAGCGCCTTAACATTTTTAATAGGTGCAGTTGTTGAAGGTGCGGCTTCTGGAACTGCTATTCCCATGATTTCTGCAATGATGACAGATAGAGCCTTACCCCATGAAAGAGGGCGAATTTTTGGCGTGTCTTTAATGGGATTTGATGTAGGACTAGCTATAGCCGGTCCAGTTGTCGGTTCTATAGCCCAACAAATGGGCTATCGCAGTATGTTTGGTTTTGCTATGAGCTTAACTTTAGTGGCTGTACTGATTTTTATTACACAGTCGAGTAAAAGTGTTACCAAATCTTTCCGCTTTGCCCTTGGCCGTGGTGAAGATGCCTATGCTTTAAAAAGCAAGGTGTAGTTATCAATTGATAATTGACAATTGACAATTGATAATTGTTTCATTCAAGGTTTAAAACCTCCTCTTTCAGGGGGAAAAAGCCCAAAATTCCGCTTGTGAAATCCTCTTCCTGTAACGAAGAAGTAATTGTCAATTGTTCATTGTTAATTGTCCATTATTGAAACCTATTCCCCAGTCACCAATCACTAGTCACCTAAAAAAATTGCACAAACCCAACTACCGAGTTTGTGCGATTATTGTTATTTAACGGGCGAGGAGGGATTCGAACCCCCGACACCGTGGTCCGTAGCCACGTGCTCTAGTCCACTGAGCTACACGCCCTTAACCAACGAATCTTATAGTAACACACACTTCCCAAATGACGCAAGAGGTTTTTTCAAATTCTTCCCATATTTCTCAAAATATTTCTCAACTTTCTCATCTCACCCCCCAGGGAGAGGCGCAAATGGTTGATGTGTCTGGGAAAGTCGCCACTGTGCGGGAAGCTGTGGCTACTGCTAAAGTGCGAATGCTCCCAGAAACGTTAGCAGCTATTGAAGCGGGGAATGCTCCTAAAGGGGATGTTTTGGCAACTGCTAGGTTAGCGGGTATTATGGCCGCTAAACAAACAGCTAATTTAATTCCCCTTTGTCATCCCTTACCTTTGCAAAAGATTACTGTTGATATCAAACCAGATGGACAACTACCCGGTTATCAAATTTATGCCACAGTCAAAACCAAGGCGGAAACAGGTGTAGAAATGGAAGCTTTAACAGCGGTTTCTGTTGCTGCTCTTACCTTATATGATATGGCTAAAGCTCTGGAAAAGTCGATTCAAATTGAAGCCATTAGTTTAGTCAGTAAGACAGGTGGGAAATCTGGAGATTATCAGCAATTTTAGATTTGAGATTTTTGATTGGGTAATTTAGTAATTGCTAATTGGTAATTGCTAATTGGTAATTGGTAATTGCTAATTGGGAAAAATAAAATAGATTATCCAGTCACCAGTCACCAATAATAACGAGAATGTGTTAACATCTGTAACAAATTCACAAATTCACACATATTAATTATTTATGCCTCCTCGTTGGCCACGCAAACCAGATCGTAAAGATCCAGAGTTCCGTAAGTTAGATGATC
Source organism: Sphaerospermopsis sp. LEGE 08334 (assembly GCF_015207205.1). Taxonomy (NCBI): domain Bacteria; kingdom Bacillati; phylum Cyanobacteriota; class Cyanophyceae; order Nostocales; family Aphanizomenonaceae; genus Sphaerospermopsis; species Sphaerospermopsis sp. LEGE 08334. Next base: position 38,019 of record NZ_JADEXH010000047.1, read on the forward strand.
GGATGAATTTTGCTTTTCATGTAGCTGTTGCTGCTACTGTTAATTCTGGGTTGTGGTTTTTCCACATCTTGAAATCTACATCCTGGGAATGGTTGACACCATTAACTCTAGGTTGGGTAGGGGTAATATTGCTGCATTTCATTTATATTAGTGCGATCGCTAATTACTCAGAAACTCCACCCTCATCAACCTGAAGACTGACTGCTAATGCTGGGGCGTTGTCACCGATGGTAGTAGATACAGTCTAGCTAATTGCGCCATAATATGAAATAAGCTGAAATAAACTAAAAATCCGCGTCCTTGTTTTGTAATGAGGTTATTTTATGGCTACAACTCCTACCACAGAAATACTAGAAGCCCTAGCAGCAGAAATAGGCGAAAATGTCTATATAGACATTGCTAAATGGCATCTTTACCTATCTGATGCCAAACTTCATACCGTCGTTGCTGAAAAATTATATCCTTTAATTGTTGATAAAAATGTCAATGAAGACAGAGTTTTAGAATTATTAGCATCCATCCCTGTAAAAATTGGTGGTGGGAGAAAAGAACTACCTTTGATTGATTTATTGCCTCTACAATGTCAAGTAAGCTTGGTTGACATACTAGAAAAATATCAACGGGAAATTTAAGTTATTCAGGAGTTAGGAGTTAGGAGTCAGGAGTCAGGAATAAAATTGACTTGATTTACCTGTTAATCGACGTTATTCTCAGTTGAAAATTCACACATCCTTGAGTATTGAATCACATAATTAAAGGAGGATTTTTGATATGTTTTTACAAATCAAAAATAGTCGGGATTTAGTCAAAATTGTTGATTTTCAAGAATTAATTGATCCTAATAGTGAAATTGTACACGCTAAAGATCAAGAAGGACAAGAAGAACAGGAAACAGACACCTATCAAAAGGAAGATTTGGTTTTTCCATCAGGGGAAAAATTACCACGTTGTTGGTTAGATGCTAATTACCAAACAGCGCACGCTGCATAATTGTAAGCATTCAGCTATCAGTAATCAGTAATCAGCTTTTTTCTAGAGAGAGACTGAGATTAACTACACCAGTTTTAATGAATAGTTTTCTTCTTTTTTGCTGACTACTGACTACTGAATGCTGACAATTTAATTAACAGCAGCTTTTTCTTCTACTGTCACACCTTCACCTTCAGAAGTTTTGGAAAATGCTTTAAAAATCCAAGCTGTGAAAATATGAGAAAGTACACCCATTGGACCCGCAAATAAACACAAAGCTAAAGAATGAATTGTCCAAACTCCGGTTTTTTGACCTTCCCAATATATCCATCTTCCGACAAATAAATCCATCACCAGAAAATGAATCCAACCTGTAGCAGCAGCTTTTTCATCTGCAAAAAATTTGGCGATATCTGCTAACTGAGGATTTGATAAAGCAGCAGCATTTTCTGGGGTAATACTGCTGACAAATAAATACACATAAGCAGCAGCTAAAACCACAAAAGGAAGATAAGATTCCATTACCTTGCGGGTGACTTTCCAGTTAGGTAATAAAATCATTAAAGCCCAAAAGGGTAAAACAAACAAATTGGCAATGTTGAATAAATCGGTGATATTCATATTAGGTGACAGGTGACAGGTGACAGGTGACAGTAGGGGTTTAGCAATGTTAAACCCTTACCGATTCATAATATATTACAATGCTACTAATTCAGATTCTATTTCTGAAGATTGTAAATCACGACCGATAAAAACTAAACGGGTTTGTTTTGTTTCTTCTGGTTTCCAAGGTCGGTCATAAAATTTTTCAAATCTTGTCCCTACACCTTGCATAACCAACCGCATGGGTTTATTCGCAACTGCAACAAATCCTTTGATTCGGTAAATTTCTTTTTGTTCTGCAAGTTTCTTTAAGGTTTCTTGCAGTTTTTCTGGATCAAAGGTACGATCTAAAATTACATGAGTTGAATTTATTTCATCATCATGATCATGGTCTTCTTCTGTGTCGTGATGACTAGGACGATCATCTAAATTATCTTCAACTGCGGATTCAAATCCTAATAATATTGATGGGTCAAGTTTACCATAATCACTAGAGACTATTTTCACTTCTCTGGGTAATTCGTTTTTGACTATTTCTACAACTTCTGATTTTTGCTGATCATCAACTAAATCGGTTTTATTCAAAATCACTAAATCTGCACAAGCAAGTTGATCTTCAAATAATTCTTGTAATGGTGTTTCATGTTCTAGACTATCATCTTCTTGTCTTTGTGCGGCGATCGCTTCTAAATCACTTGCAAATGTTCCCGCAGCAACCGCAGCGCAATCTACAACTGTAATCACTGCATCTACTGTAGCAGCATTGCGGATTTCTTGCCAACGAAAGGCTTTAACTAAGGGTTTTGGTAATGCTAAACCAGAGGTTTCAATTACTATACAATCAATACTATCACGGCGTTTAATTAATTCCCGCATTGTGGGGTAAAATTCCTCTTGCACTGTGCAGCATAAACAGCCGTTTGTGAGTTCAAATATATTAGTATTTTCTGGATTTTCTTGTACTTCATCTTCGGGGCAAATTTGGCAGGATTTTAATAATTCTCCATCTATTCCAAGTTCGCCAAATTCGTTAACTAATACTGCTATGCGTCGTCCTTGGTTGTTTTGCAGTAGGTGACGGATGAGGCTGGTTTTACCGCTTCCTAAAAAGCCGGTGATGACTGTGACGGGGATTTTTGTGGCCATGTTTGGTGTGTTGTTTTGTTATTTGATTTTACCATATATTGTATAACCCCTCTCCAAACCTCTCCCCGCACCTCTCCCTAACCCTCTCCTAAGAGGAGAGGGAAAAGGAATAAAATTTAATATTGGGGAGGCTTAAATACCAATAATATTACTTACTTAATTATTAGTTTAAAAGCCCCTCTCCGCGTCGGAGAGGGGTTGGGGTGAGGTCAGATTATTTTAAGAATATCCAATTTCTATCATTTTGAAAAATTCCTGGACTACTTCATCAGGATTGTTATAACATCTTTCTGCATCAAATCTTTCTACAACCTTGATACCATTTTTCTTGAAAATGCGTTCTCTTTCTTGTTCCTCAACTCTGCGTTCTGCGGTGTGAAATGGTCCATCAACTTCTAAAACTCCCCATTTACCGTTATAACAAATGAGAAAATCAGCTTCTTTATTTTCTCTACCTTTGGGTGTGGTGAGTCTTGCTAAGGAGTTGGGTACAAATAAAACGCCAGTTTTGTCTAATGCTTCAGCAATTTTGATTTCTGTTTTTGAGCGAAAGCGTAGGTTTTCCCAAGTGTGAATTGTTGAGTTTGAATAAAATTGAACTCCTTGATTATTGATATTATCATTTTGGGAAGTTTTGCTTAAAATGAAATCTTGGTTATTGATATTATTATCTTTTTCAAGAGTTTTGCTGATAATTAAATCTGTATTTTCTATAATCTTTTTATATAAACTGGCAAATTCTCCAGGTGCAAAATTACCATTGATAGGTCGTCTTTCTTTTTTCTCCACATCATCCACATTATCGCCGAAATACACATATTTATAATCAAGATATACATATTCACAAATTACTTCATCCAAATTTGTTTGACTATTAGTTTGCCAATCTTCTATACAAGAACCTGTTAAAGTTGCATTATGAAAATTTGTACCAATTACTTGGGATATTGCTAAATTAGCCTCACTCAGGTTAGCCTCACTCAGGTCAGCCCAATTCAGGTTAGCCCCACTCAGGTTAGCCCCACTCAGGTTAGCCCCACTCAGGTCAGCCTCACTCAGGTTAGCCCCACCCAGGTCATCCCCACGCAGGTCAGCATAACTCAAGTTAGGTGTTATTGTTATACTACCTGGATTTTTATCTCTCCACTTATTCCAAACTTCTACCCCTTGCTTCAATTTTGCTAAATGCTCTGGATTTGCCATAATCTAGTTTTTATACCTAAAATTGCCAATATTCGGATTGTAACCTAATTTCATTAAGCTGAGAATGTAATCAAAATAGCGATCGCATTTAGCATTAACCAGATTTTTCAAATGTTTTCTATGAAACAATAATTTATGTTGTGTTTTTTGGCTACTGATGTTAACTCAAGCAGAATTTGAGGAATTGATAAATGATACTACAAAACAAATTGATTGTAATATTTTATGGAGTGAGGATGAAGACCATTCTCCTACCGTAGAATTTAGTGTTGAGCTTACCTCAAATCCTGGTTATCCCATTTTTGTCAAAGGTAGTTATAACCCGCTAACAGAAAAACTGACCTACGCACTTATCCATAGGGCTGCTGGTAGAATATATGCTTTGGATTTAGGACAAGATCATAAAAATCCTGATGGAACCCTAGTAGGAGAAAAACACAAGCATCGCTGGAGAGAGCCGTATCGAGATAAAGAAGCTTATGTTCCAGAAGATATAACTGCTCCTGTCACCGATCCAGTTAGAGTATGGCAACAGTTTTGTCTAGAGTCGAGAATAAGGCATAATGGAATTATGCAAGATCCACCGCCATTACAGTTAGATTTATTCCTCTAATGTTAACCCCTTGCCAAGAAATTGCCAGAACGATTGGAGAGTTGTTTACCTGTTCAACGGTCAACGACTATATCCGTATACGTACCCCATTACTTTATCCTGATGGTGACGTTATTGATATATATCTGAAGGAAAAAGAGGGACAATATATCTTGACAGATTTAGGTGAAACTTTACGCTGGCTACGGATGCAAACTATATCTGAGAAAAGGTCAGAAAAGCAAGAAACGCTAATTCAAGATACACTATTAACTCATGGTGTTGAAAGATATAAAGGAATGTTAATAATTAGAATACAAGAAAATGAAAACTTAGCTTCTGCTGTCACAACTTTATCGCAAGCAGCATTTAGAGTTTCTGATATTTGGTTTACATTTAGAACTAGAGCTTTTGAGTCAATTATAGAAGAAGTAGCAGAATTTTTAATAGAGAAACAAATACCTTTTGAACAAAATAAGAAATTTGAAGGACGTTCTGGGCGTTCTCGAAAAGTAGATTTTTGCACCAAATATCGCCAACAAACATCATTAATTGATGTACTAAGTACAGCAAGTGTGACAACAGGTAATAGTAGGGCTGATAATGTTTTTACTGTTTGGTCAGACCTTAGCTACCTTCAAGAAAGAAAGTACAAATTTATTTCATTATTTGACGATACCATAATTTGGAAACTTGAAAATATTACTCTTCTAGAACAAGTGTCTAATGTAGCATACTGGTCGCGCAAAGCTGAATTTCAAGAAATGCTCCTTACAAACAATACCCCATCACTTCCTCAAACCTAAACCCAAAAGAGGGATAGAAGGAGATAGTACAATGGATACCAAATTAAAATATCAAGAAATCATCAAAAGCATATTAACAGAAACCGCCGAATATCGCGCTTCTATACCTGATGGTTATAATTTCCAAGTTTTATTTGATGATGAACATGGACGTTATTTAGTGTTAGATCCCACATTCCGCACCCTCAACTGTCACAAGGTAAAAAAGCCATTAAAGTAGTACATATTAACTAAAGATAATTCAAAGATTAAGAGGGTTAATGAGAATGAGTAGCATTAAAAGGGAGATGGTGTGAGAAAGTGAAGCTTGGTAACAAAAACAAACGAAAAAAATGAATTGATAACCAAATAAGAAATAATGGATAACAACAGAATAGTAGAGGAAACTGTTGTGAAATTAAAACCTCAAGAAATAGAAATTCAGAACATAGACCATTTAGGGATAGTAGCAGGAATAATAGA
>NZ_JADEXH010000048.1:0-42508 GCF_015207205.1 Sphaerospermopsis sp. LEGE 08334
CAGTAGTAAAACCTGCTCTAAATGTGGTGCGAAAAAACCATCACTATCATTGTCTCAAAGAGTGTTTAAATGTGATAGTTGTGGCTTTGAGAGTGACAGAGATTTAAACGCTGCGATGAATTTACAAAAAGAAGCGGTCAGATTGACCGTGTTAGCCTGTGGACTAGATAGTGCCGACACTTCTAGGGTGAAGCAGGAAGAAAAAGCTGGCTCTTGTTAGCATTAGTTAGCTTTTTTGTATCGGATGTTACAGATTTTTTTATGTCACGCTCCAGACGCAGAGAGGAGGAGGAGTTAAGAGTTTTGTAGCATTTTTAGAATAGACCTCTCCAAATCGGTTTTAGATCCTGGACTTTTTGAAGAATTAGGGGATCTGAAAAATTTACTGATTATTATTAAACCTGAAGAATTACAAATTAACACATTAGCAAAAAATCAAAAAATGCAAATCGTTAAACGCAATATCGAATTAAGAGTTGATGATAGTTTAATGCGGGTTTATGTCGCATCTCCTAAAGCAGAAGGTAAATATCCGGGAATTGTTTTTTACAGTGATATTTATCAATTAGGTGATGCCATAATTCGCTTAGTTAATTATTTAGCTGGTTTTGGTTATGTTGTCGCCGCACCGGAAATTTTTCACCGTATTGAACCCATAGGTGCTGTTATTGAACCTGATGATCTTGGGAGAATGCGCGGTAATGATAACGCACGCAAAACATTAATTTCTGAATATGACAATGATACCCGCGCTGTCATTAATTGGCTAAAAAATGAGAAATCAGTTATTAGTGAAAAAATTGGAACTTTGGGTTTTTGTATTGGTGGACATTTAGCATTTAGGGCAGCTTTTGAAAGTGAAATCAAAGCTTGTGTTTCTTGTTATCCTACAGGTATTCCTATCGGTAAATTAGGTAAAGGTGTGGCGGATACTATTCACAGGTTTGCAGAAATTAAAGGCGAAATGTTGTTAATTTTTGGTACTCAAGATCCCCATATTCCTGAACAAGATAGACATACTATTATTAATGGTTTAGAAACTGCGAAAATACCTCATCAATATTTCTGTTATGAAGCGGAACATACTTTTATGAGGGATGACGGTTATCGTTATGATGCGGAAGCAGCGACATCTGCATGGCGAGAAATAATTGCTTTTTTGGAAAGTAAATTTAAAGGGTAATTTATAATTTAAAACAACTTAGTTAAGGGTTTAGCAGTGCTAAACCCCTACCCAAAAAAATATAAAATCGCTGAAAGTTTCTTCCCTATTGCCTATTTATTGCCTTGCCATAAGGATAAATTTCAACGCCTACCTACTTAGTCGAACTCATGTTATGTTATGTTTGGTGAATTTATCACCTCAAGCTTTTCATGTTTCAACTAACAAATGACAAACTTACAAGAAATACTTAAAATTACCCGTCAAGTGGGTTGGGGTGCAGCTAAGTTACTGCGCTCCTATTATCAAGGAACTGTTAACAACGCTAATCTAGAAATAGAATACAAGCAAAATGAACCCATAACCATTGCTGATAAGGCTGTCAGTGAGTATATCCTATCTCACCTACAGGCAGCATTTGTTGATGAAAATTTTGGTTATATCAGCGAAGAAACTTATAAATCTCAACAAGGTAAATATCCTGGGGAGTTAGTTTGGATTATTGATCCTTTAGATGGTACAAGAGATTTTATTAATAAAACTGGGGAATATGCAATACATATTGCTTTAGTGCAAAACACAAGGCCAATTTTAGCGGTGGTAGCAATACCGGAAGCGGAAAAGATATATTATGCTACTAAAGGTGGTGGTACTTTTGTGGAAACTGTTAATGGTTCTCATCCCTTAAAAGTGGCTGCTGATAAGCCAATGGAAGATTTAATCTTGCTTGTTAGTCGTTCCCATCGCAATGAAAGGTTAGAATATTTACTCAAAAATTTACCTTGTCAAAAACAAAAAGCCATTGGCAGCGTAGGTTGTAAAGTGGCTGCTATTGTGGAAAAACAGGCAGATGTTTATATTTCCCTGTCTGGAAAGTCAGCCCCTAAAGATTGGGATATGGCAGCACCGGAATTAATTTTAACAGAAGCTGGTGGTAAATTTACTCACTTTGACGGCAGAGCATTAGAGTATAACACTGGTGACATCAACCAATGGGGCGGTTTGTTGGCTAGTAGTTCTCAAGATCACGAAATATTGTGTCAGAAAGCAGAACTAACATTAACTGAGTTTGCGGCTAAATGAAGTCCCGACACAAAAGATAAATTATTTTCCATGTAGACGTGAGTTATGCTATAATTAGAAACCACGCTAAATGAGAGTGATAATTCCTAAAATCCTTAATGATTTTTTAGCTTTCAGCCTTCCATCAGTAGCTAGTCTGCTATTCAGTTGGAGCTAGTCCATAGGTGGCTGAAGAAATGTTACTCAATGTGAGTTCATATTCAAAGGCTGTGCTATACTCGCGGATATAAGGATTATTTTCGGTTGAGTAAGTCGTTTTAATTTGTTTTAAATGCGTCTCTCCGAATCTAACTCTCTACACTCTCTGGTTTGGGAGACCATCTATGTCGATTTACGTTGGAAATTTGTCCTATCAGGTGACAGCAGAAGATTTGAAACTGGCTTTTGCTGAGTACGGTACAGTTAGCAATGTGCAGCTACCAGTTGATAGGGAAACAAGCCGTCCACGTGGTTTTGCCTTCGTGGAAATGTCGTCTGAAGCTGAGGAAACAGCAGCTATTGAAGCACTTGATGGTGCTGAGTGGATGGGGAGAGATTTAAAAGTGAACAAGGCTAAACCCCGTGAGGAAAGAGGTCCTTCTCGTGGAGGTGGAAACTGGGGTGGCGGTGGCCGTTCTGGTGGAGGTCGTGGAGGCGATCGCCGTTATTAATCCTGTTCTGAAGAAATTTTAAATCTTTTAAATCTAGAGTCTCCAGCAGATAAAGCCCAGGGTTTGACTCTGCTGAGATATTTTTATACTCTAGTTTGTATGTGTTAAACCAAAAAAGGAGGAATAGGAATGACACAAGTAGTTTTAGGGGAAAATGAAGGTATTGAATCAGCTTTGCGGAGATTTAAACGTGAAGTTTCAAAAGCCGGAATTTTCCAAGATATGCGGAAGAATCGCCATTTTGAAACACCTTTAGAAAAAGAGAAACGTAAAGCAATAGCTAGACACAAACAACGTCGTCAACAGCGTTCTCGCTTCAAGTAAGATAGTAGGTGACAGGTGACAGGTGACAGTAATGATCTCTGCAACTGTAAAAACCAGTTAGCATCCCTTCATTATTCCCCATTCCGCTAAACTTCTGTTTTTTGTGGTTATATATGATAACAGCCACAAGTAATTAGTAGAAACTAATAGAAAACCTGTTTGTAGTAGTGCTGCATTTATTGATTTTCGGCACTACTACAAGTTGTATTTAGGCTCAAAAATTAGTTAAATTTCTGCAAATGCGCGTTCAATCAAACGTCGAGCTAACGTTTGAGTTCCTGTATGTTCATAGTAATTAGTGGACACATCTAGAAACGCCGCTACATAGTCTAATTTATCATCAGCAAAATCGAGAAAACCGCTCAAGTTCCTAAGAACTTTCTGCGCTGTTAAAGCATTAGCAGAAACTAGGCCATTCATCCAACCTTTAACAGAATCAAAACTTTCACCAATAAAGTTTAGTTTACTACCAGTGTTACTCCCAGGAATTGCATCTCTCATGGTTCTAAAAGTAGAATTTTGATCCAACTCTTGGGGATTCATTTGACTGAGAAAAGTTAATGATTTTTGGATAAAATCAGGACCCAAAGGTAGGATACCATCAACAGCAACCAATGCTGCCATGCGGATCATTGATTCGCCACTATATTCACCTAAAGCACCAACAAAATCGCCAATACTATCACCAGGAATACCATTAATTTGACAAAAAGCGACTAATTCAGCGACTACTTTTAATGTCAAATCAATAGTTTGAGCTTTATCTGCTTTGGGAGTTAAGGAGTTTAAAAAACCAAATAGGGGTATGGTTGCACCAACTTTATTAGCCAAAGCTGCTGCACCTAAAGCTTTATCAGTACCATCAACAGTTTGATATAGCCATAAAGCAGTTTGATAACCTTGGGATTTATCATTAAAAAGATAAATTGCCCGTTCACCAATTTGTTGAATTAGATCCTCATCATCTTCACCAGTGACGGTTTTAATAGTATTGACAAAACCGACAGTATTTTGCCATTCACCGGGAGCAATAAAATCCAAAGCATTTAACATAGAAACAGTTAAACCGCTGGTTGGTAATTCATCAACTAACTCAAAAATTGGTTTACTCACAAAAATCTCCTGATTGATATTTTTTTATAGCTGTCAGCAGTCAGTAATTATTAATCAGCTAGATGGAAAATTTAGCCGTCATTTCAACTTAGCTAAACCATCAAGATCAAATTTTTCAATCCAATCTTCCCTGTCACTAGCGTTAAATAATGGATCTTTAGAAATCACTTTGACTTGATACTTACCCACCAAAATAGAAGTTTGAGTTTTACCCGTTTCTACAGCAGGATAACCTTCAATTTTCTTGGTACTGTTGGCATATTTTGATGCTACTGTGGGCGTGCTGGTGGTGTCAGAAATAGCTAACTGCGCTACAACTTTACCGTCTTTTTTCAAATTCGCTTCTGAAAAGCCTTTTTTCTCTTGGGTATAAACTCGGTCGTAATCATCATCACTTTCAGGAAAGAAAGCATTTAATTTACTACCCTGAGTGGCATTTTTAACAACTGCCTGACCGCTTTTTTGTTTTGTGCTTTCCTGTTGTACCTGATCAAAACGATTGGGTGCTTTTTCCGCACAAGCGGTAGTCAGCAATAAAACACATAGTAATAAACTGGCTAAAATCCTGCGCCCACGAGATAAAATCACGTTTTTGCTCCTTCCATGCTTGAGGGTTGAGGTAATTATCTGCTTAGTCTAGTCTTTCCGGTCAAAAATTTACTATTTGATCATGATTGGTATTGAGGATGACTAATTTTTTGATAGATTTATGATTCCACGCGATAAGCTATCACCGCATAGAAGGGATCTCCTCCTGGTAAACCTAACCATTGTAAAAAATTCGGCGCTGTTGATTTATTGACAACTACTTCAGGAGTAGAAAACCCTGGTACTGAAGCAAAATAACGCTTAACTAGCTCAACTCTATACGCTTCTGAGGCATCCCGCCAGATTTGAATCGCCTTTTGATAAAACATCCGGTTAGAAAAGCTGATAATAGCCACACCACCAGGTTTGAGAATGCGATGAATCTCGGAAAATACAGCCTCTGGATATTGAATGTACTGGACAGAAACACAATTGACAACAACATCAAAATCTTGATCTGGCAAAGGTAGCTGAGGTTGTGAGTTGAGATTTTGCACAAAATAATGGTTCAGTCGAGGATTGCGTGATAGTTCCTCGGCGTTGAGTCCATGTCCCTCCACATGAGCAAATTCTATTTCTTCTGGTAGATGAGACACCCAACTGCTCATCATATCAAAAATGCGCGTGTTCGGTTGGAGTCGCTGACGATATAAATCGGTTAATTGTTGAATAAAGCCTTCATCAACATGGGTAACAAAGCGTGGGTAGTCATAAAACAATTTATCATCGGTGTCATCTAACTTGAGACGTTGTTCTGGTCGCAACAGCATAAAATTTGTTTGAGAGTTTGTGTGAGAAAAAATTGCCTGATTTGTGTCAATTTGGTGAGTATTTTGATTTTGAATTGTGTATACTAACCGAACTAATTTTAAAACAAAACTGTTACACAATCTACTGATCAACTGATGATTATCATTAATTAAATGTTCTATAAATCACCTTTATTGACAGATGTCTGGCTGCAAATTCGTTTATTGACAAAATCACACTATGCTCTTTTGTTAATTTGGTTACTACCTTTATTGCTATTTACTTCTGGTGAAACTAGCCTGATGGCACATGACGAAGCTCTTTATGCAACAAGAGCGCGTTTGATGTTTGATTCTGGTGACTGGATAGCACCTTGGGAAAATGCCCATCATAAAACCCCTGGTTTTTATTGGTTAATTGCTGTTTTTTATAAGTTATTTGGTGTCAGTGATACCACTGCCAGAATACCTGCTATGATTGCGGGAATTGTCTGTACATTTGTGATATATGAAATAGCTAAAATATTGCTGGGTAAAAAGTTAGCTTACCTATCGACGGCTATCTTGAGTGTAGAATTTCTCTGGCTACAATATTGTCGTTTAGCTGCACCTGATGTACCTACAATTCTATTAGTGTGTTTAGGTATTTTATGTTTATTAAATTCTGAATTATATCCAAAATATAGATGGATTTATGGTTTGATTGTTGGTTTATGTTTTGGTTTAGGATTCTTGATCAGAAGCTTTATGATTTTTTTGCCGATGGTGGCTTTATTACCTTATTTAATTGGAGAAAATCGCCGTCATCGTCATCTTACCAACCCGATGTTATATGTAGGATTTTTAATTGGGTTTATTCCTACTTTAGTTTGGTTATGGTTTAGCTGGCAGCATTATGGTGGTGATAGTTTTGGCCAGTTGTGGGATTTTGTCGTGCGCCTGGGTAGTCGTGAACAACATGGAAATAATATATTTTTCTATTTCTGGAATATTCCTTTAAAATCTTTTCCTTGGTTCTTTTTTAGCCTTTTAGGTTTAGCTTTAGTAATTCGTAAACCTATCCCTCGCTATCAATTATTATTAGTAGGTTTTCCTGTTGTTTTATTTTTAGAAATCAGTTTATTTTTGACTCGATTTTCTCATTATAGTCTTTGTCTTTATCCTTTTATTGCTATGTTTTCCGCTGTGGGTTTAGACTGGTTGGGAAAAAATTACCAACAAAGAAAATCGAGTACAGTTAGTAACTTTATTAAAGTTAAAGCATCTCTTAACCGAAATATTAGTTATGTATTTGGTATTTTAGGAATTATCTTTATTTTAGCTGGTGTAGTGGTTTTATTTGCAGGTTTTGTTGATATTCAAAAGTATGCAATTTTGGCGGTAATTTCTGGTTTAGGTTGTTTAATTGTACCTTTTATTTGGATTGGATGTTATCATTTTCAGCAAAAATTTCTCACTTCTCGTTACTGGGTTGGTGGTTGGTTAATTGCCAGTTGGTTATCTTTAGCTACGGCTGGGAGTTTAGGTTTATTAGGAGATTTTAACCCTGAATTTAGAATGTTTTTTCAGCAAGAATCTATTGCGTCAATTCTCCAAAATCATCCGGTAGCTTTTGTCAAATCCGATGATAAATATTCGGTTTTGATTAATTTTTATACTCCTATTCATGGTCAAAAAGTAGAGTCAATTTCTCAATTACCAGCTTTGAATTATGCTTGGATTTATACACCAAAATATGATAAGTTAAATAATAAAAATTATCGCGTCATTGATAGTATTAAAAATTATCAATTAATTCAAGTTTTACCAGTTGAAAATAAAAGTTCGTAGTAAGGGCTTTAGCCCTTGAGAAAGCGATAAATCGCTTACTACGAACCAACTTTATTTGACATTAGCTTCTGGTTGATGAGAGTCTTTGCTTTAGCCCTTGAGAAAGCGATAAATCGCTTACTACGAACCAACTTTATTTGACATTAGCTTCTGGTTGATGAGAGTCTTTGCTTTAGCTCTTGAGAAAGCGATAAATCGCTTACTACGAACCAACTTTATTTGACATTAGCTTTTTGTTGATGAGAGTCTTTATCTTTGAATAAATCAGCCGCTGCTAATAATAACTCTCTCAAATTTTGTTTTAATTGACGTTCTTTTTTCGCTATTGCTGCACCTGCTTCACTGAGTTTATTTTCCAGTTGTGAATGTTTTTCTTTTACTTGTGTAGTCACATTTTCCGCTTGGGGACGAGCTTGATCATACCAGGTTTTGGCATCGTCTAAATATTCTTTGACTTCTACAGAACGTCCGCCATAACGTGCGGCTAAATTAGCGCGAATAATGGCTAATTGTGCTTGTAATTGAGCGTAGCGTTTCTTTAATAAAGCGACTTCTTCACTATTTTGGATAGTATTAACTGCTGAGGCGATCGCATTTTTAATACTATCTGATTTTTCTTGACTTGTATTCTGAATTTCTGCTAACATTCCTTCAACTTCTTGTTGCAGTTGTTCTTCTTCGTTATCTAATTTCGCCTGAATTTGTTTGAGTTCTGTTTGGGTTTTCACAATCGCTTCATGTCTTTTGCTATTCACCCCTTCTAAAGCACCTTCAATAGAAGCTGTGACTTCTTCTTTAATTTCGCTACCTTTATCTTGGAGATTTTCAATTACTGTAGAAACAGCATCTTTAACTAAAGTGCGTAAGTCACTAGAACCTTCTTTGACTTCAGCAGAAACTTGAGAAACTGCGGTTCTGACAATTTCTCTAATGTTTTCTGTTCTTAATTGTCCCGTGGCTTTGGCTTCTTGTAAATCTGCTTGGATTTTTTCTTTAATGTTGTTAGTCATTGTTCATCCTGATAATAATCATAATGCTACATAGTCATTATGACTCATGATTTTTTTGTCTACACACATCCTGGAGATAGAAAACAGCGAATCAAAAGTTAGATTTGTGCAAAGTCACCAATTATGAGATGATAAATAATCAGGGTTGAAATTCTGGAAATTAACTATGTGGCGTGTAAATATCACTTGTTCGGGAGATGCTTGGAAAATTCATGGTGCTGAGTTTAAAACAATGGCGCAAAATTATCGAGGTGAAGTGATATCTTCTAAAAAACTGCCCGATGGTACTCGCATCATGGCTTATAAAATTGAAGATGTCAGTGATGCTGAGGAGTTTCAAGAAAAATGCGCTAATTTTCCAGGGTTTACATCTGATTTTGAATCATTATAACCATGAAAAAACTCATACCTTTGTTATTATTCACTTTCTGTTTGTGGATAATCAATTTTACTTTACCCGCTAACGCTTTAAATACCCAAAATGGGGCAGAAGTTTTTAGCGTGCATTGTGTTGGATGTCATATCAATGGTGGTAACATTATTAGAAGAGGTAAGAATTTAAAAAAGAATGCTCTGAAAAAATATGGTATGGATTCTTTAGAGGCGATTACAAACATAGTTACTAATGGTAAAAGTAATATGTCAGCTTATAAAGAAAGGTTGACAACGGAAGAAATTAAAAATGTCGCAGCTTATGTTTTGGAACAAGCAGAAAACAACTGGAAATAATCAGATCAACAATAACACAAACAATAACATCAAAAATATCATGTTACCGCAAACAAGTTATTTACAATTTACCTCTGATTTAAAGATTTGCCGACTTTTAAATGGAATGTGGCAAGTTTCTGGAGGACATGGAAGGATAAACCAGAAAGCTGCTATTGAGTCCATGTTTCAATATGTGGATGCTGGTTTTACGACTTGGGACTTAGCAGATCATTATGGACCTGCAGAAGATTTTATTGGTGAATTTCGTCGTCAGTTAATCGCAACTCGTGGAGAAGAAGCGGTTAATAATATTCAAGCTTTTACAAAATGGGTCCCCCGTCCTGGGAAGATGACGAAACAAATAGTAGAGGAAAATATTAATATTTCTCTGCGTAGAATGGATGTGAAATCATTAGATTTAATGCAGTTTCACTGGTGGGAATATCGTGACCCTAATTATTTAGATGCTCTCAAATATATGGCAGAATTGCAAACCGAGGGCAAAATTAAACATTTAGCTTTGACTAATTTTGATACGGAACATTTGCAAATTATCACCGACGCAGGAATTAAGATTGTTTCTAACCAGGTGCAGTATTCTTTGGTTGACAGAAGACCACAGGTAAACATGGCTAAATTGTGTGAAGAACATGATATTAAATTGTTTACTTATGGTAGTGTGTGCGGTGGTTTGTTATCAGAAAAATATTTAAATCAACCAGAACCACGGGGTTTTGATTTGAATACAACCAGCTTAAAGAAATACAAAAATATGATTGATGCTTGGGGTGGTTGGAGATTATTTCAAGAATTGCTTTCCACCCTGAAACAAATTGCCGATAAACATCAAGTGAGTATTGCTAATGTGGCTGTGAATTACATTTTAAATCAGCCAGCAGTTGGGGGTGTAATTGTCGGTGCAAGGTTAGGAATTGCGGAACATATTGCCGATAATGCGCGGGTGTTTGGGTTTAGTTTGGATGGGGAAGATGTGGAAAAGATAGATGCAATTTCCCAGCAGTCGCGGGATTTATATCAGTTAATTGGTGACTGTGGGGATGAATATCGAAGGTAGTTAAGCAGGGGTTGGGGAATAACTAACCCCTCATTTATTCTTCGTGAATCAAAGCTTGAAACTGAAAACTGACAACTGAAAACTGATAATTGATCACTGAATAAATCAACAAATAGTTATTTTTTTAGTTAGGGTTTGCTGAAAAAGTTATCTGTGAGGGGTCAGGAGTATGGCTAACGCCACGCTTCGCTATCAAGGAGTCAGGAACTAATTTAACCTCTGTGTAAGATTTTTGGCTTGGTCGGTGATTTTGTGCCAATTTCCTTCTAAAACCCAATTTTTCGGGAATAATTCCCCACTTAAACCCACGGCCACCGCCCCAACTTGTAAAAAATCTTTAGCATTTTCTAAAGTCACACCACCGGTAGGAATTAAGGGAATATGACCAAGAGGTGCTTGTAAACTGTGGATATAACTTGCACCTCCCACTGATTGTACAGGAAATACTTTGACACAACTTGCGCCCTGAGTCCAGGCGGTAACAATTTCTGTAGGTGTAAGTGCGCCAGGAATAATAGGAACATCTTGAGATACTGCAACTTTGATCATTTCTGGGTCAGTATGGGGAGTGAAGAGAAACTGCGCCCCAGCAGCGATCGCATCTTGTAATTGTTGTACATTAAACAGTGTACCAGTACCAATTATACAATCAGGTAATTGACTACGTAATTGAGAAATTAATTCCCCAGGGCGATCGCTATTCCAGGTAATTTCTATTAACTGCATTCCCCCAGATGCTACCGCTAAAGCCATTTTTTCACCCCAGTCAATTTTCGGTGCGCGAATAACTGCGATCGCTCGATGTTTCTGTAATTGTGACAACCAAACTTGATTAGACATAAAAAATAGGCGTTGCTATTATTACCCTGGAAATATGCCTTAATTTTCCATCAGGCAACAGTGGAATTAGTTCCACTAAGGTTGTGACATTCCAAATACCCGCCATTTTTCCCGACTCAGGAAGAACCCAATACCATTACTATTAGTACAAGTTAGTCCGTTTCTTTGGGAAACACACTTAAACCCGCCATGATTCCAAGTTTGACCATAACCAAGAACAGATTTATTAGGGTCAGCAATGGTATCACTAATACAAAGAATTTCCGGTTTACTGGTTGCAGGTAACATCAAACCACGTCCCCAGTCAAATTCACAATATCCACGGTAAGGTTGAGGTGGTTGGGGTTTCAGGGAACTAGCAATTTCACAGCGCAAACTGTTGGTATTAATATCTTCACCTTCCATTAACTCACAGAAAATATTACCACTGGGGGTCTTAAACCCTTTCGGCGCAGCAATACTTACCTGTGATATTGATAAACTTATGATTGTAACTGTAACAGATAAAATACTTATTTCTTTCAGTTGTTTATACATATTTATCACTTTTATCACTTAGTAATGAAATTAAATCGGCTGGCTATAGGTACGGGTAATTGGTAAAAAACACAGCAGTTAATTACCGATTACCCATTACCTATGACTTAAAAATTAAGCAATATCTTCGCGTTCAATATATAAAAACATAAACGCGAAAGCGACTGCTGGGAAAACCAAACCAGTCAAAGGAACGAAAATGGAAGGCAAAAATGAAGAATAAGCCAGAATTGAAGGCAAAAATGAAGTTGACATAGTAAGAGTCCTTGGAAGTCACACTACAATTCACTTAGGAGCTTACTGCAAAATTCCGCCTCTTTTTGGAAATTCTCAAGATTTTTAACAAAACCGTTTACATTCCCAGTACCTCATCGAGTTCCATTGTCGGTAAGTTAGGAGGTATGACAGTTTTAACTATTGTAACTTTGTGGCTTTCCTGTTGGGTACTTGTATCGAGAGCGATCGCCCCTACTAACACTTCTAGACAACCTAAAGGTACAATTAATTGAGCGATCGCTTCCCAATTTCCCCAAGGGGTAGTCCGCAAATCTTGGATCAGATGAGGTCCGTCTAGCAACCCACGAGTTTGGTAATCTTCCACCCATAACTTTAATACAACTGTTGATGATGCTTGGGACAGTTCTAAGCGCACTTTTATAGATGAGCCAGCAAGTAATTCACCATTGGGTAAAAACAGTTGGGGTGTGGGTAAAGATGTTAGTACCGGAGGAGATACATCCAGCAGTTGTTCCTGTGGTTCAGATGGTTGATTGCTGTCTTCATTGCTCAAGGGCATATATGTATCATCTAGCACTATTTCTTGAGACAACAATTGAGATATGTTGGGAGATGATTCTGGTTCGGGGGTTGGTTCACTTGTGCCTAGAATCATGTGTTCTGGCAAATCTATAACTTCTTCCATTTCTATTTCTGCATCTAAATTTAAATTGAGAAGTAATTCATCTGTAAAAGCGGGTGGAACAGCAGGATTTTCATCATTCAGAATTACAGGAGGCTCATCTGTTGATTCACTGGTATCATCAGTATTATTAGCGTCCTGAGTATCAACATCTTCATTAGTATTATCCTCTTGATATACCAACTCGATACCTTCATCTAATAAGTATCCTTGACTCTTGATCCATTTTTGAATCAGAGCAGATGTTTCTGGAGTGATTTCTGTTGTGTTGACTGTGGTTTCTTGTGGTGTGATTTCTGGTGTATTTAATTCCTCGATATCGAGAATAGGAACTTGAGGAATTGTATTTTCTATCAATTCATTTTCTATCAATTCATTTTCTATCAATTCATTTTCTATCAATTCATTTTCTATCAATTCCACCGCAAAAGTTTCTTCATGTTCCTTGCTGGGTAGTAATTCTGGTGTATTTTCTGGCTTTGATAATTGAATTTCAATCAGTTTTGGCAGATTGTTTTTTGTTTTTGAATTTGGTTCTGTTGCAGGTTTTAAACGTTTCAAGTATGGGAAAGAAGTTTTAACCTGTTTTATCACCAGTTTGTCCAGATTTATGGGTGGTATCTGACTAGGATTGTTGACAGTTCCTTCTGATAAGCTGGAGTCTGCATTGGCAGAATTGCCAGCGATCGCATTTTTGTGAATCCGGGGTAATTTTGGCAGTGTGGGTGAACTTCCATCCAAAAAAACCAATGGTTTTATTCTTGGGGGTAGAGGTTTGTTAGCTGCTGGTTTTAAAATATGAAACTGTGCTAATTTGGGAGTTTTGACGATATTGAATAGTTCTAAACTTACACGATGAGGTCGTTCTGGTTTGGTTGCTACATCCTCAGTTGCTGGTAAGTTATCATCAGGTAACAAGTCTGGTGGACTAGATTTTTCTCTAGATTTTGCTGAGGTAACGGTCAGTAATTCAGTCACATCTGCTGTAATTATGAAAGGATGGCTGGCTAACAGTATGACTTCGTCACCTGTGGTTAGAGTGCCATATAAACTAATATTTGCCAAAATCAACTTAGATTCACAGTCTTTGGGAATTTCAATAATGCTGCTAAATGTAAAAGGTAAGATTTGATCTGTTAAAGGCTGTGTGAATTGAGCTAAGATATTGGATTCTAAAGGCGATCGCAGTTGACTAATTAGTTGCAGTTGAAAACAATGATTAATATTAGTTGTAGATAATATTTCATTTGCCAAATTGTCAATTTCTGCCAGTTCCACATATCCATTTACTGTCAAAGTTTTTCCCCAACGAGCAATATAGGTATCCCGTTCTAGAGATAAATGGAGTGGTGAGGGTGGGGATACGACTGGTGAAATATCCTCATCTGGTTGTTCTTCATCCCAAGATTCAGAACTGGGTAAAGCTAAATCGAGAACGCTTTGTAAAATTTGTTCGGCTGTTTCCCCTTTGAATAATACTGGGCTAACCGGCTGATTGATGATTGTATCTTCTGCGGTTGCTGTAGACAAAGGATTGATGTTCAGGTTGCTGGGTGAAGCAACTGCAAATTCATCTTCCTGAGTGGGTGTCACCTGGGACTCTTCGTTAAATTGATCACCACTACCTAACAATGGTTGCTCATTTAACTCTAGGGGCAAAACTTTAAGGATGAGGCTATATTGCCAGGATTTTCCCAGTATATTCGTCATTAAGTCGGCAGAGCAACGTAATTCCCAAATTCCCGGTTTGAGGTCAGTAAAGGGAATTACTGCCATCAGCCCCTCTGCATTGGTACGACGCAAACGTTTAAAAATGCGGCGTTTGGGTGGAACTTCCTGAATTGAGGAGTGAATTACCCGCACTTCTACAGATGTATTAGCAAGGTGAGAACGAGCTAAAACTCTGTACTTACCTGCGAAAATGCTTAAATTTGGCGATTCCAGGGGTTGCCAATTGCGATCGCCCTGCTTCTGTATCAGAAATTGCCAGTGTTCCATTGGAGTCATGCCCAAGCCCAGGATCAGCCGATTAATTTTTTGTATTAACTTGTTTGTCAGTTTAACTCAGTACGAGGTAAGAAAGTAAGCTTTATTAACTTTTTCTACTTTTTTCACTGGATTTTTCACTGGATAGTTATTTTCGCCACGTCACGGGATGTTTTACAGCACAAGATTGTGACATCCCAGGGTGCGAAATGTGGGTTATAAACTCAACCAGCTAAAGACTTCTTGAACAGTAATATTTAATTCAATCCCTGTGAGAACTGGCAAGTAATCGCTATTTTTAAGTTCCTTAACTCGGCGATCGCTATCTACTACCAAAATACTTTCATCGTCACTATCAACCAACCAACCTAACTCAGTTCCATACTCCGCACAGTGTAGTAATTTGCTAAGAACTTGTTTATATTTCTGTTCGGGAGAGAGAATTTCAATTACCCAATCTGGATGGAGTTCAAACCGATTGGCGATGCGTCCTGATGGCAACCGAGGGATTCGCTCCCAACGAAATACCGCTATATCTGGCACAATTGCTAATCCACCAAAAATACAGCGTAGTTCTGGAAAAGCTTTGGCAATTTTCTGAGGTTTAGTAATTTGATTAATAGTTTCGCATAGATCAATTTGAAGTTGGCTATGTTCCCCTTGAGGCATTGGTTTCTGTATAATTTGTCCATGAATAAATTCAGAAGCTGGTTCTGTTTCTGGCAATTGCAAAAATTCTTCTATATTTGTCGGTTGAATTGCTGCAATAGTCATAGCTTTATGCCCTCTCAAACCTCTTTAATTTTAACAGCAATTTTAACAGCGGTTTCCCACATTTTGCACTTCATTTTGTAATATATAAAGATTACGAAAATTGGGGTTAATCAGTAAACCAAAAAGTTTTTCCCAAAGAGCGATTCCTATGTTGCGCTGAACGCTATCACCTCCATCCCCAAACGCTTTATTACCTGCAATACACTATAAAGCTCATTATCAGGATTTACCAAAGAAAACAGCCGCGAGTTAGCATATTTATGTTCCAATACCTTTAAAAATAAAAACTCATTACCATTGCTAATCATGCCAAAGGTTGGTAGCACAGTTTCCTCATTACTCAACATATAAGCCAAAGCTTGAGGAATTGCGCGTGTCACTGCAAAATCACTCCGTTTTGATTCAATTACCAACAACCAAAGCCGATTTTTTAACACCAAAACATCAATTCGCCCCCGAATAATCGTTCCTTCATCCTCCATTTCTAAAGCCACACTCGTTTCTGTTTCAATCCTAAATGGCTTATGATAAAAACCAGCTAAATCTAACAAGGGCGCAAGTACCACCATCTTCACCGTATTTTCTAGCATTGGCGGATCATCCATCAATTCTAAAAAATTAGCCTTCACCCGATCTAATAAATGTTGCTCTTCCTCTTTCAAAGCCTCAAGCCCATCCAACCACTCAGGAAAAAAGGTAGCATCTTGAACGATTTGAATGCCAAAATTTTGCTTTAATTCCCGTAGTGTTACATCCTTGGACGCAATAGACTGAACCATCTTGATATTTCTCCTGACGAAATTTTAGGCTCAAGTGTATAGAAAAACCTATTAAGCCACTCTCCTGATACTTACCCATTTAACTAACTTCCCAATCTTCAAACTTTAACCCATCAATTCTGCTACACTCTCTCACATTATTAGTTACCAATATTACAGCTATTTTCAGGTAAATAAACCACATTTTGATTTAGGTTTCGCGTCAACAATGTAGGGGCGAAGCATTCGGACAATTAATTATCGGTTTTTACCTAAGACTATCATCCGAATGCTTCGCCCTGACTGTGGTCTAAAGACATGAAAACTGCTGTATGTACTGATGAACCATTTTTTAGAAGTACCTGTTTGATTATGACCAATCCCAAAATTTTTTCTACCTCTTTAAATTTTCAAGAAGATTACCCTTGTCCTGTGTGTCGTGTTGGTAAAATTTCCTCTATGCCGTTAATGGAGGCTATGTCTTGTGACTTTTGTCACGAAATTTTTACTGTCAATTTGGAAACACAACAAATTAAAATGCCTTCTAGACAACCGCCCCTGGTTTGGCGGTGGAATGGCTTTAAGTGGAATCAAGCCCAGTTAGAAGGTGTGGAATTAGCATGGGGTTATGTGTTAGCTGCAATTGCTTTTGTGATTTTCCCGACTACTTTAATTGGCATTGGCGCTTATTATTTACCACCCAAACCAGATGTTCCTCTTTCTTGGATACCTTATGTTTGGACATTACTAACATTTTTGTCACATTCAGCAATTATAGTTTGGATTTTTATTGAAGTTTATCAAATTCCCATTAGGGCATATTGGCGTGGGATCACTCAGTGGACAAATGGCATAATTCGTAATTCGTAATATTTCCTTCGGATTTGATAGATAAAAGCATTGCTCGACCTCAACACTGTATTTCTGTGCTGTCTAAATCTGACATATCTTGTATAGGGTTGTCAATAGCATTTTTGAGATGATCCTTGATTTCTTTGGAGTAATTCCTCAATCCGTACAATCGACAAGAAAAGCAGTGGATAATTGCCATTAGGTCTTCCACTAATTCTTGTTGAGGTGATAAAGATTCCTGATTTGCAACTATGATCTGACACCTCACGGAACTTGCTAATTCCATAATAAAGTCAAAAGCAAACCGACACATTCTGTCTTTGTGCGCCACAACAATTGTCGATATTTCGCCTTTAAGCATTGATAACATAATTGATAAAAACTTTTTTCTTTTAAAGTTTAATCCGCTTCCAATCTCTGAAACCCAATCATCAACAGCTAACCCACGACTCAAACAAAATGTTTCCATCGCGGATACTTGGTTTCTGAGTTCGGGTTTTTGGCTACTCGAAGAAACTCTACAATAAACAACTACTTTTCGTTTTGAGTCTACAGGTTTTAATCCCTGGGTAATCAGTAAATCATCTTCAGTATAAAAACGATGCCCCGACAATGTTCTTTTGGCTGGAAGTCTTCCTTCAACATCCCATCTTTGCAAGGTCTTGACTGAAACTCCGATTTTTTTAGCAAATTCATGAGGTTTAAACATAAAGTCACTCATAGGTTTGTCTATGAGTGTACAGGTTTGTTTATTAAATTGTCAACTTAGGTAGGACAAGCTCTTCCCAGTCCCCAGTCACCAATCACCAATCACCAATCACCTGTACCTAAGACAACGACATCTCGCATAATGTAATTATTATTTAAGTTTTCACCTTTACATCATGATGAGCGAACTGGAGCGGTATTATAGAGTTTTAGATTTAGAGCCTGGAGCAACACTAGAAGAGATTAACCAGGCTTACAAAGATTTAGTGTTTGTTTGGCATCCTGATCGCTTACCTAAAGATAACCACCGCTTGCAAGAAAAAGCTCAAGACAAGATAAAAGCTTTGAATGAGGCTCGTGAAAAATTACGTTCCCTAAAAGATCAACCTCAAACTGCAAATTATTCTAGACCTACTCAACCGAAAAAACCATCTTCGAGTTATTATCAACCCACACAAACAAATTACCAAGCACCAAATCAAAATCCTGACTTGAGCGGGAAAGATTTTAGTCGCGCTAATTTGAGTAATAAAGACTTATCTGGCAGAAATTTGAGTTATGCAAATTTAAGCGGTTCTAATCTCAGTGATACTTTTATGCACAAAGTTAATCTTAGAGGTGCGGATTTGTCGGAATCCAATTTATTTAGAGCTAACTTGTTGTTAGCAGATTTGAGAGAAGCAAATTTACGCTCGGCTAATTTGATTGGTGCGGATCTCAGTGGTGCTGACTTGCGGGGTGCTGACTTAACAGGTGCAAGGATTCGTTCAGGCGATCGCTTGCTGGTGAAATTAATCGGTGCTAACTTAACTGGGGCTATTATGCCTGATGGCGCAATTCATCGCTGAAATACCCTGAGTTAATGACAAAAGATGAAGAACTAAGTTAACCTTCCTGCAATATGGGAAACTTAGTAGTATTCCTGATCCCATGAATTTATGAAAAAGAGTATCTTATGTTACAGAAATTTTCAAATGTTCTGATTGAAGCTACTTGAGGGGGTTGATATTTTGTCTCAAAAGGTATTTAGGTTTTGCTGTTTAAATTTTCAGGAAAAAGTTACTGAAAAATTAGCGACAGTTATTACTTAGAAACTCTTGTAATTAACGATTGTGACAAATTGAATTGGACAAGTAATTTAATTTTTCGTATTTAGATAGTCATGAATATAGCAATAATTGGATGTGGTTATGTTGGTTGTGCAGTTTCTCAATATTGGCAGCAAAATAAAAATTTTATTATCACTGCAACTACAACAACTCCTGAGCGAGTCCCTGGACTACAAACAGTAGCTCAAAAAGTAGTAGTCACTAAAGGCAATGATTATGAATCTCTCAATTCTGTCTTAAAAAATCAAGATGTCGTCTTGTTAAGCGTAGGCGCAAAAAGTGGAACTACCTATGAAGAAACTTATTTGGAAACTGCAAAAACTGTAGTTTCTATCCTCAAGCATTCTCCCAATATTCACCACTTGATATATACAAGTAGTTATTCTATTTATGGTGATAGAAATGGTGTTTGGGTAGATGAAGAAACACCACCAGCACCCCCTAATTTTAATGCTCAAATTCTCCGCAAAACTGAAGATGTGTTACTATCAGCAGAAAATGAAAGTCTGCGGGTTTGTATTTTGAGGTTAGGGGGAATTTATGGACAGGGTAGAGAACTGGTGAAAATCTTTGGCAGGGTTGCTGGTACAACTCGTCCCGGTAACGGTGAAGAAATCACAAATTGGGTGCATTTAGATGATATTGTTAGGGCTATAGAATTTGCTCGTCTACACCGCTTACAAGGTATTTATAATTTGGTCGATGATAGCCATCTCACCAGTCGAGAATTAATTGATAATGTCCTGACAAAACATAATTTACCGAATGTGATATGGGATGCAACAAACAAGAGTAACCGTCAATATAATACCTGGGTGTCTAATCAAAAGCTAAAGGATGCAGGATACGAGTTTATTCATCCCCACATCATTTTTTAGCAACTATTGAAGTTGATAATTATGCCGCCAATGTTAGCTAATTCCTCTACCATTTCCGCATCTCCTACCCAATTTTACAATTTGGGAAATTATCGTTGTGCTTATGAAGTACATCAACCGATAAATTCTGAAGTTTCAGGTGTGCCTTTATTATTAATTCATCCTATTGGTGTAGGTTTATCACGGCATTTTTGGCAGCGTTTTTGCTGTGAGTGGTATAATACAAATCAGGGCAATATCATTTACCAACCGGATTTATTGGGATGTGGTGAAAGTGATACACCCAGAAAAGCTTATACACCAATTGATTGGGCAAAACAATTACAGCATTTTTTACAAAATATCGTCCAAAAACCTGTAATTTTAATAGTGCAGGGTGCTTTATTTCCAGTAGCAATTGAATTAGTGAAATTAGAACCTAATTTAATTACTGGACTGGTACTTTCTGGACCAACATCTTGGAGTATCATCACTAAAAATGCTCCTCAATGGCGGCAAAAATTGCTGTGGGCTATTTTTGATTCACCCATAGGAAATGCGTTTTTCCGTTATGCACGTACTCGCAAATTTTTAGTTTCTTTTTCCACAGAAAGACTGTTTGCATCAGGTGATTCTGTTGATGAAGAATGGTTAAATACTTTAATAGCAGATGCTCAAAATATGGGTGGACGCTATGCTGTATTTTCCTTTTTAGCGAGATTTTGGCAACGGGATTATAGTCATGATATTGCAGCTATGCAAAAACCAACATTAGTAGTTTTTGGAGAGCAAGCATCAGCTATTAGTAAAGAAGGAAAAACAGATACAGCAGAAGATAATTTAGCCAGTTATCTTTCTTGTTTACCCCAAGGAAGAGGGATGAAAATTAAGGGGAGAAATGTGTTACCTTATGAATCAACTGTTGATTTTGTAGCGGCAATATCGCCATTTATTCAAGGATTAAGTAGTTGATATTCATGCAACAATAAATAAGATTTTCATGAGTCCACCTGCGTGGACTTTGTTTTTGTCTTATGTCTCAAAAACCTTGCAACTTTTGTCGAGTTCGAGAGATGAAAAAGAAATTTTGAAATTTCCTCTTGCCTCCTGCCTCAACGGAAAGACTTTTTCAGCAAACCCTAGTTAGGTCAGGCTTTTAGTCTGGCCTTTATCTATGATGTAGATAGTAGTAAAATAGGTTTAAATTTCTCAAAGTCATCAAAATGGTACACGCAATACAAAAAACTCTCACATTGGAAGAGTTTCTGCAACTACCAGAAACGAAACCAGCTAGTGAGTATATTGAAGGTCAAATTATTCAGAAACCGATGCCACAGGGAAAACATAGTATACTTCAAGGTGAACTTGTACCTGCAATTAATGTTGTCGTCAAACCTCAAAAAATCGCTCGTGCATTTCCTGAGTTACGTTGTACATTTGGTGGACGTTCAATAGTACCGGATATTGCGGTTTTTGTTTGGGATAGAATTCCCCGTGACGAAAATGGAGAAGTTGCTAATACATTTCTCACCTATCCAGATTGGACAATTGAAATTTTATCACCTGATCAAAATCAGACCAAGGTAACTAAAAATATTTTGCATTGTTTAAAATATGGTACTCAAATGGGTTGGTTAATTGATCCAGGTGAACGGACTGTTTTTGTTTATCACGCAAATCAGCAAATTGAAGTATTTGATGAATTAGATATGTTGATTCCTGTACCTTCTTTTGCTAGTGATTTACAATTGACGGTTGGTGAGTTGTTTGGGTGGTTGTTAGAGTGAAGGTCTAAAATATAATAATTACAGATGTTAATAAGGTAATTTTATGAAACTTACACTGAAATCAAAAGTTGATGCTGATGGTAAATTGTTGTTACAACTTCCTCAACATTTCGCTAATCAAGAATTAGTCATTATTATTAGTGGTGTTTCTGAAGATAAACTACCAACACCAGAAGAATTAGGATATCCTGCTGATTTTTTTGATAAAACTGCGGGAAAATGGGAAGGTGAGGTTTTGGAGAGAGAAAATATATAATATAAACTAGATACACCAAATCCCAGGAAAAAAGATAATTTTGATAAATGGCTGGCAAAAGATAAAGATGCAATTTCTGAATTTCTGGGAGTAACGTCTGGAGATAAAAAAATCATTGAACTTTGGATTATTAAAGCTAATTCTATTTCTTCTTGGGAAGATGCTTATTCTCTATGTAATTAGTTAACCTTACCGTAAGGATGGGAAAAATACAGTGCATGAACGGGTATCCGGGAGTAAGCTAATTTATAACTGCTAAACATAAACTTTAGTATGTACATAGAGACTGCACTAAAACTTACAAGTTTGTAAGTGTTTAAAATACACGGTGAACTCATGGCATCAAATTTTCAGCGCACCGTGTATATCCCATAAAATTTCTCAATACTCGTGAATAAAAAGATACTTAATCACTGAGAAAAGTTATTATTTAGTTTTTGGTGCTATTTTGAAAAAAATAGATATTGACGTTTGCTATTTAACTGTTTATAATTAGTAGTTAAGAAATATACGGTGAACTCATGGCATCAAACATAGTAGCCACCGTATATTTTTCAGCTTTTGATCAAAAATTAAATAAGTAAATAGCTTAGGTTGCGACATCAGCATGAATGTAAAAGTGGACGCATGATGAAATGTCCAGAAAAGATATCTTCCATGATTTAGTTAAACAAGCTCTTACCCAAGAGGGTTGGATTATCTCTGATGATCCTCTATATTTAAGTATAGGTAACTTAAATATTCAGATTGATTTAGGCGCTGAATATTTGATTGGTGCAGAGAAAGAAAATCAAAAAATCGCAGTAGAAGTTAAAAGCTTTCTCAGAGCTTCCAAAATTACAGATTTTTATGTACCCGAAATTATTTATCAAAGATTAGTCAATACCGCCCATGCCACTCAACGTCCTTTAGAAGAAATCATACTACGTGCTTTACAAGTAGGTAGTCCACCTGCATGGGATGATGTACCAGAGGAATTTCAAGCGGAAATTGCCGCTTTAGATAAATTAGATGATCATACTCTCTGGCAAATTTTCCATAGTCATAAAACAGCAACAGATATGGAAGAATATAATACCTTACTTGACAAAAATTCTAGCGGTACATTAGCAGAAAACGAAAGATTAAATTTAATATCCCTCAGACATGAAGCGGATTTGTTTATGTTACGTAAAGCCCAAGCTGCTGTTTTACTGCGTTGGCGTGGATATAGTTTACTAAATCCTTAAATTATTGTGTCTACTTATATTCCTGAAAGTTTAAGAAAACAAATCATATTATGATTATAAATAGCTAGACCAGCGAGTAAATTTATGTCAGTTATTGCAGCTAAAACTTACGTAGAGTATCGGAACGATGGATATTGGGTGGAAGGAACACGGATTTCTCTAGATTCGATTGTCTATGCTTTCCGAAAAGGCTTATCACCTGAAAGTATCGTTCAATCTTTTCCTCTGCTAACCTTAGAACAGGTTTATGGAGGAATCACGTTTTATCTAGCTAACCGCGCTGAGATTGATACTTACTTAGCAGATGAGGAAGCGGCTTTTGATACTATGCCTCAACCACTAGAAACCAGTGATCCTATTTTATATGACAAACTCAAGGCAGCGAAAAAAGCAAGACAGCAGGTGAGATTGTGAATATTCGCTATCAAGCCGATGCTGATTTGAATCAATCTATTGTAACGGGAGTTCTGCGACGAGAACCCAGCATTGATTTTCAAACTGCCTTTGTTGCTGGCTTAGAAGGTGTAAAAGATTCAGAAGTATTAGGAATGGCTGCACAGCAGGGGCGTATCCTTGTCAGCCATGATCGTAAAACAATGCCATCAGAGTTTGCACAATTCATTACCAACAAGCAAAGTACAGGCGTTATCATTGTTTCTCGGAAGTTACCACTTGAAGTCATTATTGACGAACTATTGCTGATTTGGGCAGTATCCAGTGCAGAGGAGTGGCTTAATCGGATTGCAAAATTACCCCTTTGAGGTAAGCTAAAAATGCCGATGCAGCGGCTTGTTCAACAATTTTCAAATATATTTAACCAAACCAAGTAATTAAAAAAACAACTATGACACAACAACCCATACAAGTAATAGGCGGTGGACTTGCAGGAACAGAAGCAGCATGGCAAATAGCCCAAGCCGGCGTTCCTGTTATCCTTCATGAAATGCGCCCTAAACGCTTCAGTCCTGCCCATCATACCGAAAATTTAGCCGAGTTGGTATGTAGTAACTCCTTTGGAGCAATGGCCAGCGATCGCGCAGCCGGTTTATTACACGAAGAACTCCGTCAACTCGGTTCTATTATCATCTCTAAAGCTGATGAACACGCTGTTCCTGCTGGTGGTGCTTTAGCAGTTGATAGAGGACAATTTGGGGAAGACTTAACCCAAACTTTAGCAAATCATCCTTTAATTGATTTCCGCAGAGGAGAAGTTAAAGAAATTCCTGAAGGTATTGTAGTGTTAGCTTCTGGACCTTTAACCAGTCCCGATTTATCCGCAGATTTACAGCGGTTTACGGGGATGGAATATCTCAATTTCTTTGATGCAGCCAGCCCCATAATTAGCGGTGATTCTATTAATAAAGATATTGCTTTTATGGCTTCCCGCTATGACAAAGGTGAAGCAGCTTATCTCAATTGTCCCATGAATAAAGAGCAGTATTTACAATTTCGACAGGCACTTTGTGAAGCTGAACAAACAGAATTAAAGGACTTTGAAAGAGAAACTGCGAAATTTTTTGAAGCTTGTTTACCAATAGAAGAAATGGCACAAAGAGGGGAAGATACTATGAGATATGGTCCCCTGAAACCAGTGGGTTTATCTGATAGTAGAACCGGAGATCGTAACTATGCTGTGGTGCAGTTGCGTCAAGAAGATAAAGCCGGTCAACTTTGGAATATGGTGGGTTTTCAAACTAACTTACGTTGGGGTGAACAAAAACGAGTTTTTAGAATGATTCCTGGTTTAGAAAATGCTGAGTTTGTCAGATTGGGAGTTATGCACCGCAATACTTTTTTAAATGCACCCCAATTAATGTTACCAACTTTGCAATTTAAACAATGTCATACTTTATTAGCAGCAGGACAATTAATAGGAACAGAAGGTTATACTGCTGCATCTGCTGGTGGTTGGTTAGCGGGAACAAATGCAGCGAGAATCGCTTTAGGAAAAGAACCTTTAATGTTACCGAATACTACCATGATGGGGGCATTATTTGAGTTTATTAGTTCCGCTGCACCTAAGCATTTTCAACCCATGCCACCTAATTTTGGTATTGTACCAGATTTGGGTGTGAAAATAAAAATTAAACCAGAAAAATATGGACGTTATCGAGATAGATCCTTAGCAGATTTAGCAAGTTGGAAAACTGCAAACTTAGGATAAATTCAGATCCTCGATTTTTTTTGATATTGTCAATTAATGATATATTAATCATAGAAGTCGGGGATCTCAACTTTATATTTTTCAGAATCAGGATGTCCAGGATTTGAAGATTTACAGGATTTTCATTGAATGTAAACTACCCAGATTTAGATATTTATTCTTTCTCTTTTAATATTACTAAACCATGAATACCTATGGCGGTAATTACACCACCTAATAATCCCCAAGTAGCATCTGCAAAAACATTAATTCGATGGGCTAAAGCTCGATGATAAGCAAATTGTAGACTTCTTTCATTAGCAGTTTTATCTTTTGCTAATTGTTCTACATAGTTTTCAGCTTTGATCAGTGCAGAATAGTCTAAAACAAAAAAATACAGCGATATTAATACTACCGAAAAACCAGGGATAACTAAAGTAAGTAATAAAATTCCTGGGCGTTTCTTCATAATTAGCTTTATTCCTCTCAACACCTCTATTTTAGTAATAATGGTAATAGCAATTATGTCATCATCAACAAAATTTAATTGCTTGACTACATTGATGTTTCCTGCGTGTAGATGCGTTAGTGTATCAGTATCAAGTAACCTCATCAATTTCTGCTCTTCCCCTAGCTGCATAAGTAATAGTTATGGGTGTTAATTTTTGCAAAAGTTTGGGCATAATGCGGTTACGATTTTTACAGCGATCGCAATCTTCCCAAGGTTTGGCTGTTTTGCTACAAAGCCGAAATTTAAGTGATTTTATCAGTCGTCGTCATCAGTTAAAGTTAGTTTATCAGGCAGATCAGCACAAAAAGGACAAGCGATCGCTGCTGTCGGTTCTACCGGGTTATCTACAGGACCACACCTGCATTTTGAAGTCCGTCGCAATGATTCACCTGTTAACCCCGCAGATTATTTATAGCAGGAGTCAGGAGTCAGGAGTCAGGAGTCAGGAGTCAGGAGTCAGGAGTCAGGAGTCAGGAGTAAAACTGATGTCCTAACCACCCTGTCCACGGCTATATAAATTAATTCTGGTTTCTGGTCAAACTCAAAAAGTATTAGGTTTAAATAACAACAATATAGTCAGATATAGTCAAATATTAACATCTGTGGTACAAAAATATGATCAATTTTTGTCTGCATCTGTGATGCAAAATGTGAACGTGTGTGATATACTAGTCTTGAGTTCAAGAAGCGTAGATCCTTGAAAAGTGGTGAAAGTCCTGATCTGAGAGTGCGGAGAGTTAGAATTAACCTAACCATAGTTCCTGTATGCCAGGAAATCCTATAAATTAGACGAAATAAAACATTTTCAAGAGTAGCTAATCAAATCAGAACTGAAAAAAGGTAAAAGTAGTTCGGAACTCTATCTGATGATAGGAACCGAACATTGTGGCTTGTAGTTAGCCCTCTAAGGTGTAGAACCTTAGCAAGCTAGAAATATTTGACTATATTTTAGTAACTATGTTATAATTCCAAATGTATATGTAAGGGCGCGTGGCTCAGTGGATAGAGCAACAGATTCCGGTTCTGTGGGTCGGGGGTTCAAATCCCTCCGCGCTCGTTTGTTTTTACAAGACTAACTGCAAAACTTAAGGTTGGTTTTATATCAATTTTCTCTCACTTCACCTGTGTAAAAAGCTCCCACCATAAACTCGATTCACTATAAACTTGATTGTTTCTAGCATGATAGTCATGAAAACCCTTATCTTCAGGGTTTTCTAGCTATTTAATTCAAATGCCAGGAACCAGACTTGAACTGGTGACACGAGGATTTTCAGTCCTCTGCTCTACCGACTGAGCTATCCCGGCGCGGGCTTTTTTTATGTTCGCCACGATTACTAAATGTAGCAGAGGAAAAAGGATTAGTCAAGGGGTTTATCAAAAAAAATTTTATTTATTTTTGATAGCAACCGCCAAGATAATCAAACCGATATATAAAAAGACTTTCACCCCCATCACTTGTCACCTGTTCCCTATTACCTGCTTCCCGAACTTCACCCCAGCGAAAACAAAGACGAACACCAGGAACTGCACTAGAACGATACTCGGACCAGAGGCCAGGTTAAACACTCCAGAAACCATCATTCCAGCGATGCTACTACAAGAACCAACTATCACCGATAGAATAAGAAAGCGGCTAAAATGGTGACTGATAAGTTTGGCTGTAGCAGCGGGAATGACTAAAAAAGCATTTACCAATAAAACCCCAACAGCTTTAATTGCCACCGCGACGGCTAAAGATAGTAAAATGACAAACCCATAGCGATATAATTGAACAGGAACGCCTTGGACTTGGGCAACATCAGGGTTAAGGGTTAACAAAATTTGCGATCGCAAAGTTGACAACAAAAAAACGCTGCTACCCAACAGCACCAGCAACGTCAAAATTAAATCCGTCCTATCAATGGACAGAATATCGCCAAATAATACCGCCATCAAATTACCACGATATCCCTCAATCATGCTGCTGAGGATCACACCAATAGCTAATGACCCGGATAGGACTATACTCAGAACACTATCACTAGCTAAATCTGTTTTGTCAATTAAATAGAGTACAACTACACCAAAAATTAAAGTAAATGGCAACAACATCCAATGAGGATTTGTATTTAGTAACACTCCTAATGCTACCCCTACCAAGGCAGCATGACCAACAGCATGACTAAAAAAAGATAACTGGCGCAAAGTCACAAAGCTACCCAATAAACCGCCCAGTATTCCCATTAATACAGCACCGATAATGGCACGTTGCATGAACGGGAATTGTAATAAGTTTACCAACTCAGAAAAATTATTAATACCAAACAAAAACCAGTTGCTTTGAACATAAATCAATAAATTCATATCTTTGATTTTACGATGATTTTAATCTATCCTAGAGATAAATAGATTATCTTTCATTTCATCACTAAAAATCCAATTCTAGAAAAACTTTTGTGATGACGATTTTTTCGTTTTACCTATAAATAAATTGATTTAAAAAACCATGATTCAAATTCCTTCATCCCTTACTTTAGTGGTGATTGGTGATTGGTGAAAATAAAGTTAAATGTTAAAACTTCTATTCCCTATTATTTAATGATGGTGTTGATAACGACTAAAACCTGGTCCATAAGTTGCTAAGAGATTTTGTGGTGAAAGGGCAATTTCTGGATGGCCAGAACACACTAAAGTTTGATTCAGACAAAGCACGCGATCGCAATGACGGTTTACCATATCAATATCATGGGAAACCTGTAACACTGTCCAATTTTCCTCCCGTTTTAACTCATTTAGCAAGGCATAAAAATCAGCCGCACCTTGCATATCTACCCCAGCAAAAGCTTCATCCAGTACCAACAATTTGCGCGGACTTACCAAACAATAAGCTAACAATACTCTTTTTAGTTGACCACCACTTAGAGTACCAATAGCTTGATTTCTTAAATGATAAGCATCTGTACGTTGTAAAGCTGCTTTGACTGCGGCTGATTTTTCTTGTTTGTTTTGCCAAAACTTGGATAAAAATAGATGTTGATTTTGACCTTTTACCTTTTCCCTGTCACCTATTCCCAGTTCTACTAACTCACTTACAGAAATAGGAAAACTGCGATCAAAAATAAAGTTTTGTGGCATATATGCCAATTCTTTACGCAAATTTCCTAACCGAGAAATGGGGCGACCAAAAATTTCTATGGTTCCATTACGTCGAGGAATTAAATCTAAAATAGCTTTAACCAAGGTACTTTTACCAGCGCCATTTGGTCCCACTATTGCTGTATCTGTTCCGGGAAATAATGCAAAGGAAACATCCCGTATAGCTAAATAGCTTCCTTGATAGACGGTTAAACCTTCTACTTTTAATATTGGTAATAATGTTTTAGATTTTTGTTCGTCAGTCATTCGATTTTAGATTTTGGATTTTTAATTTTTGATTGTGAATTATCAATTATCAATTATCAATTATTTACATCCTGTTGCTAAACTCTGTAAATTATTTCTCATTGCCTGAAAATAATATTGTGGGTTGGTTTCTCCAGTTTCTAAAGAACTAAGAGGATACAAAGTTAAGTTCAAATCTTGAGAAAGGCTATTCAGTAATTTATTGTCTACTCCTGGTTCACTAAATAAAGCTTTTACTTGGTACTTTTTCACTGCATTGACGGCTTTTTTTACGTCTGCTGGTGAAAGTTGATCTTCGGGAATTTTCACAACTGCAACTTGCTTGAGGTTGTATCTTTGGGCTAGATAAGGAAAGGCATCATGAAAGGTGATAAAAGTACAGTTGGGTGTTTTGCTTAAAGTCTGCTGAAATTCATTATTTAATTTGTCTAATTCTTGAATATAAGCGGCAGCATTTTTTTGATAAACTTCTTTGTTGGCTGGATCAGCTTTAATTAAACCATCTCTAATATTAATAACTTGCTGTTTCGCAAAAACTGGATCTAACCAAACATGAGGGTTTCCCTCTGCGTGTTCATGTTTGTGATCATGATCGTGATTGTGACCTTTTACTTCCTCTACTGGTGATATGTCATCTACTACTTTAATACCTTTACTGGCATCAATTTCTATTAATTTGGAATTTTCTGCATTTTTGATGGTATTGCTAAGAAATTCTTCCATACCTAAGCCATTTTTTACTAAAATTCTGGCTGTGGCGATCGCCTTTACATCATCCGGTGTAGCCTGATATTCATGCACATCTGTACCTGGTGGAATTAAAATCTCTACATCTGCTACATCTCCAACTACAGCTTTCGTAAATAAATACACGGGTAAAAACGTAGTTACTACTTTGGGTTTCTCTGAGTTTTGTACCTTTTGTACAGGTGATGGTGAGGACTGTACACCATTTTCCGCTGTATTATTCTGTGTTTGCTGACAACCAGAGGCAATTAAACAGCAAAATAGAGTAAATATCAGATAAATTCTCTGTTTATAGCTTTTTATCTCTTGTTTTATAATATTCACTGTCATTTGCTTTTCCTTTCTTGAGAATAATTTTTGATTTTAGGTCAACTTT
This sequence comes from Sphaerospermopsis sp. LEGE 08334, assembly GCF_015207205.1. Lineage (NCBI taxonomy): Bacteria > Bacillati > Cyanobacteriota > Cyanophyceae > Nostocales > Aphanizomenonaceae > Sphaerospermopsis > Sphaerospermopsis sp. LEGE 08334. The sequence continues at coordinate 30,066 of NZ_JADEXH010000048.1, forward strand.
CCATTGAAAATTATACTCATTATACATTAATATAAGAACCATTATCATTTTCACATAATACTGTCAAAAAAATTATTGTCAAAAAAACTATGCACTATTTGCAAGATGCTGTAATTTAAGTAATGTAGATTACATTTTTTTCGGGAAGACTGCTTTAAGATTACGTTTTTTAAGTGCTGAGAGATTTTTAGCTACATAGTTTTAAAAATTACTTTACTCAGCTTTGTCAAAAAACGTAGCAAATAGACTTCTCGGTACAGTTGTGAAATATCAATGGGTGTGTGGAAATATGGCTAAAAAGTGGAATCATCTTACCAGTCCAGCTATTTGCAGCATTATACTATGTGCAAATACATCTGTTTTCGCAAGTGAACCAGCAGGGAAAACAGAAACAAATTATTCTCAGCAAGAGTTAATATCACAAGTTACTTCAGTATCTCAGTTGTCAGATGTACAACCAGGAGACTGGGCATTTCAAGCATTACAGTCTTTAGTAGAACGTTATGGTTGTATTGCAGGTTATCCTAACGGAACTTATCGGGGAAATCGCGCATTAACCAGGTATGAATTTGCAGCAGGTTTGAATGCTTGTTTGGATCGGGTGAATGAATTAATTGCTACTGCAACTGCTGATGGAGTCACAAAACAAGACTTAGCAACTATCCAAAAACTGCAAGAAGAATTTTCTGCGGAACTAGCAACCTTACGGGGGCGTGTGGATGCTTTGGAAGCAAAGACTTCTGAGTTAGAAGCAAATCAGTTTTCGACCACTACTAAACTGCAAGGTCAAGTTGTAGCCGTTGTTAGTGATGTTTTATCAGGTGATCAAGTTAACGGAACACCTATTACAGATAAAAATACTACTCTTGGGGCGCGAGCAAGAATTGAATTTGTCAGCAGTTTTACGGGTAAAGATACACTGTTTACCAGAATTGAGAGTAATAATATCGACACTCCTAACTTGCTAACAGAGGAAGGAAATTTGGCTTTTGAAGCTAGTGGTACTACCACGTCTGTACTGGGAACACTATCGTATAGATTCCCTCTTGGTGAGAAAACCCAAGCAATAGCGATCGCCGCCGGTGGTGCAATAGACGACATTACCAGTACAGTGAACATTTTTGACGGTGATGGTGCTTTTGGTGCTTTATCTACCTTTGGTACACGCAACCCTATTTATAACCAAATAGGTGGTGCGGGTTTGGGAGTAACTCACCAGTTTAGCGATAAGGTGGGAGTAAGTTTAGGGTATTTAGCAGATTCAGCGAATAACCCTGCCAGTGGAAGTGGTTTGTTTGATGGTCCTTATGGTGCTTTGGCACAGTTGACTGTAAAACCAAGCGATCGCATTACCCTTGGTTTAACTTACATCAATTCCTACAATACACGACTAGCTACAGGTAGCAATAACGCCACATCTAACTTTTTTGGAACCAATTCATTTTCCAGTAATTCCTACGGTGTGCAAGCATCCATAGGCATTAGTGATAAATTTGTGTTAGGTGGTTGGGGTGGATATACCAAGAGTGATGTGTTAACAGGTACAAGAGGAGATGTAGATATTTGGAACTATGCTGTCACCCTTGGTTTCCGAGACTTGGGTAAAAAAGGTAACTTAGCTGGTATTATCGTCGGCATGGAGCCAAAAGTTACCAGTACAAGTACCAACTTGACACAATTCAAAGACCAAAACACCTCATATCACATCGAAGCATTTTATCAATATAAACTCAACGACAATATCACCATTACCCCTGGAGTTATTTGGTTAACCGCACCAGACCATAACAATAATAATAATGATGTGGTAATTGGGGCGTTGAGAACTACCTTTAGTTTCTAGGAACAGGGAATAGGGAATAGGGAATAGGGGCAACCACGGGGGGTTTGCCCCTACGTTGTTAAATAAAAAACCAGCCTTCCCACGGGCTGGTCAAAAAAAATTTAAAAACGTTGTTCGTGTTGTCTTCTCAGTAGAGTCAAAACCAAATTGCACGTTCCCAAAATGCAACGGGCAACTTTTCTTAACAAGATTGTAACAGGCGGTACAGATTTTTCTATAAAATTCTCAAAAAATATATGTCCCAAGTTAAGGAAGTCTTTATATTTACAGGCAGATGAGGAAGTTTCGTCAAGGTCTAAAAGTCAGGAAGTTATGACAGGAGTTCAGGAGTTCAGGAGTCAGGAGTCAGGAGTCAGGAGTCAGGAGTCAGGAGGATAAAAAAAGAATTTTCTGTTCCCTATTCCCTATTCCCTATTCCCTATTACTTGTGGTTTTCCCCAAATTATCGTTTCTTGTTTATAAACCACAAGTCCGGGTTTTGCACCTTTGGGTTTATAGACTCGGTTGGGTTGGGTGTAAACAACTGGTACTTGTTCACTTTCACGGCCACGACTAAAGTATGCTGCTAGGTTGGCTGTGTATTCTAAGTCTGCTTCTTCGGCAACTGCGCCGGGTTCTAGTCTCAATAATACGTGACTTCCGGGTATTTCTTGGGCATGAAACCATAAATCATAATCTCCAGCTACCCGAAATGTGAGATAATCATTTTGATTGTTGTTACGACCGATCAAGACTTCAAAACCGCTAGGGGTGCGATAACGATGAAAGTTTGTACTTGCGGTTTCGGTGTTGCTACGACGACGATATTCTAAGTCTTCTAAATATTTTTGTTCTATGAGTTCATCGCGTATTTCTTCTAAAGCTTGTAAGTCTTCTGTATTTTGGTAGTTCTCTATTTGGGAAATGGCGGCTTCTACTTGTTCCAAATAGTCTATTTCTGCTTGTACTTCTAATAATAATGGTTCGACTGCTGCACGGGCGCGTTTGAGTTTTTGATGTTGTTTGTAAAGTTTTTGGGCGTTTTGGACAGCGTTTTTGTCTGGTTGCAGGGCGATCGCCACTGGTTTACCTGTCTCAAAATCATTTAAAATAATTTCAGTCATCCCTGGTTGCCAGTTGTGCAGATGTGCCATTAACAGATCCGCTTGTTGTTTATATTCATCTGCTTGATCTGACTGTTGCAACCTGTCTTTAAAGGTTTGGGCTTTAATATTTAACTTACCCAAAATATTACTTAATTTCTGGGTTAACTGATGACGTAGCTGAGAAAATGTTTGTTGATTTAATTGATCACTATAATATTGATTGAGTAATTCTTGGATATTCTTAGCTGGTGTTATTCCTCCCCAACCTAAAACAGTGTAACCCTTGGCAGTTACCGCAGGTTGAAATTTACCAAGTTCTAAATTTTGTAACCATTCTTGCCATTTGCTAAATAGTCTATCCCAGTCATGGGCGGTTAAAATATCACTATTGGTTTCTGGTGATATATTGGCAGCGAATAACATAGAATCTAACAAAGCTGCACTTAAACCGCTATAACTTTTCAGGAGTTGCTTTTTAATAGCACCTGGTACTAAACTCACCCGTTCTTGCCAGCGTGTTTGAGATTCGTTTAAATTGGGGATAGTTCCCGTGAGTTTGGGTGGTGTTTCGTAAGGTTGACCGGTTTGGATCGGACGAACGCTAGACTGTTGTTGACTAACTTGATGGGCGGCCGTGATAATTTCGTTATTAGCATCGGTGAGAATAGCATTACTATATTTACCCATAACTTCCACATACAGGTGATAAAGTGCTGCTTCTCCTGGACGACGGGCAAATTTAAAGTCTACCACTCGTTCCCAAGGGGCGATAAAATCTATAGCTATTAAAGCTAAACCACCCAACTGATGTATGAGTTGTTGACTGAAAGTGAAAGTATCTGGTGTGCGTGGTGGTGGTTCTGCAATACAAATGCGTGTCGCTTGGGGATGCCATGATATATCTAGCCAGTCACGCTTTTTCATGGTGCGTAAAGCTATGGCTATAGTATGGCGATCGCGCTGATATACTTGTTCTGTGCGTGCGGGTAGCCAGTTAGCGCGGAGTTCGCTGCAAGTTGCGGTGAGGGTGGTAAAGTCTACGGGTTGCAAAATAATTAATTATCAATAATACGGTTTTTAGGTTGAGGTTATATTATAGGATATAGGACTTAGGCAGGAATCACGGAAGAACGAACCGCAAAGAACGCAAAGGACACAAAGGGAAGAAGGTTTAAGAGAGATTTTTAGTTACTACTTGATTTATTATCATTTTTTTGAAGAGGCCGCGCCAAACTGTTTAACAATTTCTTCTTTCTCTGTGTTCTCTGCGCCTCTGCGGTTCGTTTATGAATTTAATAAACAACATATAACAGGAGTCAGGAGGCAGGAGTTACAGGAGGAAAATATTTTTCCCTATTCCCTCTTAACTGTCACCTGTCACCTGTCACCTGTCACCTGTTTATTGCCAAGGTGAAGGAATAGGTGTTGTTGACAGGACTTTATCCGCCATCAGCCTTAAACCTGTTTTACCACAACTGGGACAGGTAATTTCTAGAAATTGGGATGAGGTGACATCTACTTCACTCAAAATACCTTGTTTACAATGCCAGCATTCAAATATAACTCTACTAACTGGTTGATTACAGTCTAATATCTTGACGTGCTGGGCTGGGGTGGGTTGACTGTCTATTTTTCTGGGTTTGGGGAATTTTTTAATTTCTTGAACTTCCATCGTTGTACCTGCTTTACTTTCTATCCACTTTAGCCTTTAGGTGGGGAGATAACAAAGCTATACTCATCCGTTGTTGCACTTGATCGGGAAAAAGGCTGAAAAACCTACCAGATAGCCGACTTCTGTCCAAGTTTGATTATTTTTTGAGATCATGAAAAAAGAAGTTGGGGATATTTAACAAAATACATTTTTTGATTTCACGCAGAGACGCAGAGAACGCAGAATGGAACGAGAAAGAAAAAACCCCAGCTTTGATGAAATAGTATTGCATCTATTACCACTTTTAAAAAACGGCACAACACCAGAAAATCAAACAATTCTCACAGTTTTACAAGATATTGGAGAACGGATAGGAGAAGACAGTTGGAGACTAAAAAGAGAAGGACAACTTTCATTATTTGAGTAAATTAATATCCTCTTTCCTTCCTTTGCGTCTTTGCGTCTTTGCGTGGGAAACAAAAAATTTCCTCGGCTAATTCGACCGCAGTATATTGAAATGGAGAAACCTGATAACGAATCAGAACATCCATAAATTCTATTCTGTTTAAACCTGCTATCTCAGCCGCTTTACCTTGAGATATCGATCCTAATTCATACCATTTAACAGCAGCAGCAATTTTCATGTCTCTAGCTAATTCATCAGGGGATTTTCCTAATGTGTGAAAAATGCTTTCTGGTAATTATATAGATATGGTTGTCATGATTAGGTAGTTGAAATTAATAATATAATTGTAATATAGCAGTCCTGAACCAATACTTTTCGGTTAAGCCCAAAAAATAAAATTCTGTAGGTTGGGTTGAGGAACGAAACCCAACATTTATAGACATTTGTTGGGTTTCACTTTGTTCAACCCAAACTACTAAAATAGAACAGATTTATTGACAGTGGATACATAATTCCTAAAAAATATCCCCTGAAAACCCAGAGGATATCAAAAACCCGTCAAAAAAGATTATTAATTAACTAACCAGCAACCAAAGCTGGCTCTTTTTCTTTAACCGATTGCAGCAGTTCAGTATAAAGCGAATCCAACTGACTCGCCACACCATCCCAACTAAACTTACTCATTACCCGCATATTACCCGCTTTACCCAACTCCGCACGCCATTCAGAATTACCTAAAATCCTGTCAATAGCATTACTAAACGCTGATACATCTTGAGGTGGTACTAACAAACCAGTATTTTCATTCACCACACTAAACTGAAGTCCACCCACATCACTAGCGATCACCGGTGTACCACAGGCCATAGCTTCCACCGCAACCAGTCCAAAAGGTTCATAATGGCTAGGAATCACGCACACATCAGCCGCAGCGTAATAAGTGGGGAGAATTTCCTGTTTCAACAAACCAGGGAAAACTGTACAGTCACCCATCCCCAACTCGTTAACTATTCCTTCAATGCGATCGCGTTCTCTACCATCGCTATTACCTGGTGTACTTCCCCCACCAATAATTAACTTCAGGTTTTTATCACCAAAAAAATGCGACTCCCGCACCGCACGCACCAAAGTTTCTATCCCCTTCCGTGGATCAAAACGTCCCACATATAACACCACCTTAGCATCTTTGTCAATACCTAATTTAGCTCTCGCTGCTTCTCTCTCCACAGAACCAAAACGGCGAATATCTGTACCACAAGGAATAATATCAATATTTCCTTGTTGAGAAACCAAAGTTCTCATGTGTTGTTTTTCCTGTGGACTTGTAGCCACAATTCTTTCTGCTGTTTCTAAAACTTCTTTTTCTACCGCTAGACGTTGACTAGCAACTAAAGGAATATTTTCTATTGTGTTATATTTGACGATGCCTAAAGAATGATATGTATGAACCTGTTTACTTCCTTGGATTTGTTTTAACTGCAAACCTACCCAACTGGATAACCAGTAGTTAGTGTGAACCAACTCATATTTAAAGCCGTTTTCTTTTTGAAATTTTAATAACTGTTCTACAAATTCTGGCAAATATTTAAAGCCGTTATCTCGTGGTACAAATTCCACAGGACCTGCTGTTAACCGAATGGTTCGACAGCGGGAATTATGTTGCACAATATTTTCTTGTTCAACACTTATTTTCCGGCTAAACATATCAACTTGCCATCCTAGTTGGGATAGTGCTTCACCCACTTGACGGACATATACATTTTGTCCTCCAGCCTCTTCTCTCCCTATTTCAATCGCCGGATCACCGTGGACTGAAATTAAAGCAATGCGTTTGTTACTGGTAGAGTTCATAAGTTGTGTGTTGCTGATTATCACAAGGTAGTTTGGGTTTCCAAGTTTACGCTGTTCACGCTTACCTGAATTCTTTAGAAACTTTGATTAATCTTTATTTTAATTTATAAATGATGATTTCAGGGGTAAATTTTCATCAAAACCACATAGTTTTGTATATTAATATTTAATACCTTTGATAGATGACATTCTATTTTTTTGATACTAATAAACAAAATTTTATCAATGATATATCGGACATTAATTAATGCAAAATTAATGCTTAATACGCCGATTAAAAAGCATAAAATACGTGAATTTTAAATAGTTTTATTCACTGATTGACATTATTTGTTTCCCCCATAAAACAATTATTAATTACTATTGAATTGACAATTTCGTTTGGTTTACACATCTTTCATGCTAACAATCTTCTTTGGTGAAATTACTTTTTTTAAACTACAGTTTTTAAAATCCAGTATTGACTTATACTATTATTATGAATTATTTTTTTTTGTTAAATAAGCTACAGTTTTGTAAAAAAGTTATAGCAGGGGGCAGGCGGCAGGAGTTTTTTATTTTGGATTTTGGATTGTTTTTGTCAACTCCAATCTAAACATGACTTACGCAAAATATCTCTCAAACCCTCTTTCCTACCCTTCGGGAACACCTCCGGTGAAAGTGTACTTCGTTCCTTCGTGCTTCATTCTTCCGTGACTTGTGGTGCGTAAGTCCTACTAAAATCTAAAATTTTTCTCCCCAGTCCCCTTAATAAAATTAAGCAGTGCTGAAGCCAGATTTAGCTTTCAACACTGCTTAATGCCTCTGTTATTGTTGGTTGTTTGCACAAAAAACAGTCCACGAGGGCTGGTGATTTCAGAGAAATTTAGTAGCCTTAGCTACAAAAGAACAACCAAAAATTAAAAATCTCCATCATTTGTGATATGGCTGTAGACAAAGTAGTTAGGATATCAGTTAATCATGAAAATCCCACGAGCAGCGAGTTTTACTCCTGACTCCTGACTCCTGACTCCTGCTATATTTGTGATTTTTAATTTTTAGCACTGGACCTGGAGGATCAGGAGCCGGCAGCAGCTAACATTTGTTTGAGTTGTTCTAACTTATCAGCCCAACGGGGATCTGGACGAATCGCATCTGAATCAACTGTACTAGCTGTCTCACGAGATCCACCACCACCACGGCGAGATTTTTTAGATCCTTTTTCACGGCGTTCTTTGTTGGTATTAGGTGCAGGAGTGCTACTACCTTGACTAGCAGCTTTGGGTGCTTGTTCTTCACCTTCATCACCTTTAGTCCGGGGTAATGCCTTTTCTAGTTTAATGGCAGCATCTTTAAACAATTGACCATTATATTTTTCAATAATTTGGTCTGCTTGTTCGTCATTGTTCACCGTTAAAAATCCAAAACCGCGACATTTACCTGTTTTGCGGTCTTTAATCAGTTTAGTAGTGACAGCATCGCCTTCAGCCGCAAATACAGCTTGCAATTCTTGACGATCAATTTCTTCTTTGGGCAAATTACCTATGTATAGGCGAACTGACATGAACTATACCTCCAGTGTAAAAATGAAAATGACAAAACAAAAACATTGACTTGGCTTTGGCTTCTAAATAGATGCTATTAACAAAAATCGCCATAAACCAATTTTTTAATGCCAACTATCAAACTATAGTTTCAAACTACATGAACATACCATAAACATACCATGAACATACCATGAACATACATTTATATCATGTTGTTTGTTCTTAGGGAATCACCCCAACAGGGAGAACTATAACGCCCCTATCCCTTGGCTAAACGCTGTCGGGAATACTTTATATTAAAATATTAAACTACCATTAACATCAACAATTTAGATGTTTGTTTACGAGTCGGTAGTAAAGATTTTAATTTAGCTTTTTGTTGATTGTAATAACGATTAATTGACTTGATAATCTGCCCTTTGATTATAAATTGCACAAATCTAAGTTGGTTAGCAGTTAAAGCTGCTAGGTTATCTCTGCCTACATTAATCGCTGCAATCGCATCTTGTTTTAAGTCATAATCTAACTCCTCTTTTTCATAAACAACTTCTACCACATCATGGTCAATATTGGGTACATTCCTGACTCGATGCAGACAGAAATAAGCTACAACAGTAGGAACGCAAATATGTTTTGGTGATAGATGAATCAAGTCTGCTTTCATTTTGTATTTACTCACGATCTGAGCTATATAAACTAATAACTGTCTGCTCTTTTCTTTGTGTTGATATTTGAGTAATTTGTCTCTGTCTAAAAATTCTGGTTTATTTTCTATGTATGTTTTAATTACTGCCAAAAATTTTAACCAATAGTGATGCAAACCTAATAAGAATTTTTTTGCTCCTTGAGCAGATAACTCTTGATCAGCTTGAGAATACTTTAACTGTTTGGTTAGTAAATCAATATCTAGATATTTATTCTTTAAACTCCAACTTTGGTGGATATATAATTTAACATAATTGTAGAAGTTTTTAGCAAAAACGTACAAATCATCAATCTCCTGTTTATGGGGATAATTTTTTTGAATAATATACCTCTCAATTAATTGCATAATAATCTTAACAATATGCTTATACATACTAACTAATTACCATGACTAAGTTAATACCCACAAGAATATATTTTGTAGCACCATCTGATGTGCTACTAAGTTTATGAATATTAATGCTCATGTTTTTCTATAGATTGGGCGCAATTTTCCAATACCGTTTTTTGTGAGGATGATGCTTATTTAAGACTAAACCGCTAGTATGACCAGCTAATACCATCTTAATTCTTAGGATTCCAAATTTAATAGTCAACCGTCCACTACAGTAAATGAATTCTTTCCAGCTTTAACCCGAAGAACAAAATACCATCTCTTAACATTATCATGGTATTGCCTACGTAGCTAGTTCAGCACTCACATTTTTGCAGATTGCATTATAGCATTATAGCATCGTAGGATACAATACATTTTTGCACAAGGGGATTTTTGGAAACAAAAACCAGCCTTTGGCTGGTCGCTTTCCTGCTGTGTTGGGAAGATTAAAGGGCATGGAATATTAGCAGTAGCAAGATTACTAACTAAGTTGGATGACTGAGTTAGGTCAGTTGCTATTAATTTCATGAACAAATGTAACATTATTGAGTTCAAGTTTGCAACGTTTGTTTACATTTCCTGGGTTTTGAAGGCAGCAAGTGCCATTATCCGGCTATAGATTGGGCTGTTAGCATAATATAAGCTCCCCAAGCTTGGGCGATGACGGCTAAAACAGTGGAAAAAATGGGATGGGGACTATTAATAATTGTGCCATTTTGAGTTTCTAGGGTTTGAATGTCGATCCAAGGTGTTGCCCCTCTTCTTAACCAACCTGTAACGATAATTTGCCTACCTATCAATTCTTGGGGTGTGGTTTTGAGTTCTAACCAAGGAATATGATGTAGTTTCACTAAACCTATGTTTGATTGTAAAATCAGGTCTTGGGCTAGACAGTTGCTAGTATCTCGACGGCCTAACAGTTTACCAGTAAGACGGACGCTGACGCTATCAAGTGGCAAAACCGAGGGGTTTGTTAATAGCTGCAAAATTTGCTCATCACTGTCTAAGCTCAAAGATTTGATTTCTGGGAAAAAGGCATTTAGCCGCATGACTGTACCAATGCTAAAGCCTATCATTAAGAATCCTGTCACAAATGACCAATCATCATAAATCCATTTCAGGTTAAATAAATGCAAGGTGTATGCACTTTGCCAAGCTAACCAAAACAGTCCTGCCAATGTCAAACCCAAAGGAATACCCAACCAAGGGGCAATTTGTAATAAGAAAGATTGCGGTTTAACCTGTAATAACTCTGGATAAATGAAATGCAGTTCTGTTTCTAAATGCCAATGACGGGCGATTTTACACAAATGTTGTAGGCGATCGCCCAATAAAGGATGACTATTATTAATAGTAAACCATTGCCGATAAGGATTGCTATTTTCCCATATTAATAATGATTCCCACGGTAGATGACCGGCAAGGCTACCTAAACAAAGGCTGTGTTTAAAGTCTACTGGGGCTAAAATATTCAAACTTTCTAATTGCCAACTGGTATGTTCTTGTTTTTTGATATCATCAGCAATACCAATGGTCATTTTTAGTAAAGCACGAATTAACCCATTGGGATTACCTGTAATTTCGGCGGCTTGGCGATCGCTCGCATAAAGCCGAAATCGAGAATTAAGTAAAGTTGTACCGGTCAATAAACACCAAATACCATAACTCAAACCAGCCAAACCTGTAGCAGTCCAGCACCAAATTTTCTGCTCACTTTTATTTGCCAAAGTTGAGGCTTGCTGATAAAGTTGATAAATCGGTAAAGTTACCAGCAAAGACAAGGACATCACCCCAAAATCCCAACGGTTAATTTGTCCTAAACCTAAAGCATAAATAGTAGCTATTTCATCATCTGTAAGTTTTTCCAACAGTCCCTGACTGACAACAATCCTGGCGTTACGAGGTAGATTACCATAGGTGAACATCATCGGTGCTGCTATTGGTAAAATCTGGAATGTGGGAACAGGCCAACGTTTTAGCTGACAAGTACGTTGTGTGATCCTCACTGCTTCCCGACTATAGGTAGACAAAATTTCTTTAGATAAAGGTTGTTGCTGATAAAATTCTGTTAGTAACCAATCTAACAACCAAGGAGACAGCACCAACAGAACTAACAATAAGACTAATATTAATGTAGTAAAATCACTATATAAAAATGGCAATGGACTAACATAAGGAAGTTTATCTAAAATCTGATTTGTTAAAGTCATTACCAACTCTAACATGGCGCGTAATACCCACAACAAAGCCATGAAAGTTGCTAAAGCTAATAGTCGGGAAGGAATTAAATTATATTTACGGAGAGGTTGCCATACTTTTGCACGTCTAGCTTGTCGCCAATAAATGCTGGTTGTTTCTGTGGTACTATAGATATTATTGGTATAATTGTTTGATCTGCTGACTTGTGCCTTGGTGATTTGAGTAGAATTGACAATATTCTGTGATTGATGATGTGATTTTGATTTGAGTCTTTTTTGTCGTTTATTTAAATGTTCAAGTGCAACTTTTGCCCATTCTTGAACTTGGGAATTATCACTTTCAATTAAATTTCTGCACAAGGCGATCGCCTTTGATATTTCCCCTGTATGTGCATAAGACATCACTAAACCAACCAGTGCTTGCAAACGGATATCGCTGTCCTCTGGGTTGTTAGCAATAGGCAACAATTGAGTTATTGCCGCATAGTAATTTCCCTCTTTGAGAGCAGCTAAACCCGCCTCCAAAGAGGATTTTTCAGATGAAAGCATAGAATTGTTTTTACTCCAATTTCTTCTAGAACACCGATTCATTAATCGTAAGGGCGAAGCATTCGGACGGAATATCAACTGGTTTCAGCGATAGGTTATCACCCGAATGCTTCGCCCCTACCAGGTAACAAGAGATTAAGAGATTACCTAGCATTACTGAATCGACGCTCTAGGTAAGACACGCTATCTAATTAGAAATTCAACAAATAGATGCGAGTTCCTGAAAAATTCAGAAGTCAGGAGACTGGGGAGG
>NZ_JADEXH010000049.1:0-36928 GCF_015207205.1 Sphaerospermopsis sp. LEGE 08334
ACTATTATCCAAGGCATAACCCAACCAACACTCAACGTAAAGACGGGTGTTCAAAACCGGATAATCATTTTTTGGCAAGGATTTGAGGATGTCTTTGACAATCTTGGGAAATGAATTTATAATCATGTCAAATCAATATTTTGATATAGCTTGCTCAAATTTTAATATATTTTGGGCTATTTTTATCACAGATTTCTTAACATTCAACACTTCTGCGAAGAGATATATCGAGATGGTTTAGAAAAGTGGGAATTGATTTTCAACCTTATGATTTACGTCATGGTTGTGCAATTCGAGCGCATCTTCAGGGAATACCGATAAAAGCAGCAGCAGATAATTTAGGTCATACTGTTGATGAACATACAAAGACTTATCAAAGATGGTTTGGAATTGAAAATAGGAAGAAAGCTTTTGGTGAGGTGATGAGTCAAAGGTCGTTAATTGAGTTGCAGAAGAATGAGATTTTGGCGTTGAGGATGGAGAATGAAAGGTTAAGGTTGGAGGTGGAAAGGTTGAGATTGTTGGAAAGTAAGCTGCATAACAGCTTATACTGAATCATTCCGTCTATTACCCGGAAAATGATGATAGCCAGAAAATTTCTTGCTATCCATCCACATTTAAGTATTTATTTGGAATTTTCCTGTATAATTAGGTGGATATTGATGATATAGCGGTATGCACTTATAGCGGTTATCGGTAGGATAAAATACAATCGAGAGTGGAGAAACCCCACCTCTAGAGGTTTTGCGATTTAATGACTGTATCTCACGCAACTGCGTACCGCTATCGAATCAGTGAGTTATCCAAAAATAAAGGTAGGGTAGTATGAGTGATGCCGAGACGACTATTTATTTAGATAGACTCCTAAAATTGTATGAAGAAAAACTTAAGAAATTTCGATTATCGCTAACCCTACTTTTAGTTGGGACTACGGTATTTTTTTTGTTGATCTTTTTTCCATACATGACTCTTCTTGGCAATCGAGAGGATTGTCGAGTAAAGCAACAGCAATGTACTGAACTTGAAAAATCTAAGCTAGAGGAACGCTTTTCAGAAGTCACAACTAGTTGGGGCAAGATACCTATATCAACAGCCGAAGTGACTGTTCTTTTTCCAGTAGGGGTTGCTTGTGGTTTTGTTACTGTGGTTGAACAATTACAAGGATTGGTGCGTTTGCGTCGAGCAATTACCCAACAAATAAAGGCTCTTAGTAACCACATGGATGTTACTCTAATTGCTCCTCTACTAATTGACCCAAAACATAGTTTCATAGATCAGATATCAGGAGGAGTGACATTAATTTTGCCCTTTCTTGTTTTTATCTACTCAGTCACATTAATTCTGATTCGTCTTGAAATACTTAAGAATAAGCTTCCCTATTTTCAGAATGCGCGATTTTATTATTTGCTTTATTTTTTAAGTACATTTACAGCCATTTACAGTCTAGTGAAATTAGGGTATAATTTCTATCAGGAGAAGCGATTTGAGAAAAACAATCAATGCGATCGCCCGCCCACGTAAAATAAGTGTTATCGCCGATATTGTAGGGTGCGTTCCCGACGACAACTTCTAATTACTCCGCCGATAAATTCCTGGGAATGCACCAAGATTGTGGACTTTAAGCAAGCGATCACAGTTTAATGGAACGGGGAACTTTAGCTAGAATTGAAAAGTTAATAATACTGATGAACTGATTCATCTAATAATCAGTTTAATAAATAGTTAGATTCTAGTATTTGGAGAAATTTAGAGTTGGATTTGATTATTGATACACAGATATTATCATATAGATTCAAAGGCGTTGAGACAGGTCTTCATGACACAAAATTAGCAATAGCCTCTATCACAGCTAATGAGTTTTTAATAGCGCAGTCTAAAGAGTCAGAACAACCTGATTACTATATTATTCATCCAGCTAAATATCCTCATCTAGAATACAGTTTTAACACTCTTGAGCATTTTAGTAATCCTAAAAGTGCGAGGCTAGGCAATCACCGGACAGATCAGGTAATCATTGATTTTGGTAATCAGTTTTCAGCTTATCGAGAATTTGGAAATGAGGCAATTTCCAAAATAATCAATGAGAAAAATATTGACATATATAAACTTAGTATTTCTCATTTACCCAAACAAAAACAGAAATATCTTTTAAGACGCTTAAAGTATATTATTGATAGTGGTTATTATTGCTACTCTCTTACTAAGTCATCTTTGGAACAGGCATTGAGCCTATTTTCGGAATTTGTATCTGAACATAAATGTAAAGGTAATATTCGTAATACCATCAATGATCTTTTGATATTAGCGACAGCTATTGATAGAGAAAAGAAGTTTTTAACAAATGACAATCTGCTAAATCGTTTCGCTGCTGAGTATTATGAAGCACCTGTTTACCAGCGAGAAGATGAACTGTTGATTGACTTTTCAGAAAAGCCACTTGAGAAAAGGAAAAATAGAGAAAGTAAAGGTTACATTAATAAGGGTTGGAGTTATGTTATGCGTAACAAATGAACATACCCTTGAGCCGAGATTTTAGCGATATTCCAGATCGTCCCGGCATTTACGCAGTTAGGCATAGATATCAAGGATTGCTTTACATTGGTAAAACCAAAAGTTTACGAAGTCGTTTTAAAGGTGGACACAAAGCTTTTTTGTGGGCTTGGCTCGATCAATATAAAAGTGAAGATGTAAGAATTGCCGTGCAGACAATACCTTACTCGAAAAACCCTGAGCTACTATTAGAACTAGAGGCGATCATTTTGAGAGCGACTGAGCCACCATATAACGTTAAAATTCCTATGGAGTCCTAACCCATGCAAGTGAAACTTTCGGAGCAAATTTCGTCCGATGATGCGGAAATTATTTTAAAACACTTACCAGAATGGATTCAGGATGCCTTGATTTCTCGTGCTACTGAAATTGATTATCCCGTTGAAGCAATTATTGAAATGGCGATCGCCAGTTTTTTAGACACAGAAGCATTAAGTTTTGCCGACTGTAAGCCAGGGCGGGGTCAATAAGTCTAATAAACATCTTTGCAAAAAGCGATAGCGCAAGCGCTGCTGCAAGCAGTTCGCCAATCTTGTAAATTGGGTTGAGGAAACAAAACCCAACAAATAATCAATTATGTGAATATTATACATCATCCGATGGGTTACACGATACCTAGAGCGAGAAAAGCGATCGCTCAATTTCCCTCTCTAAATCCTGATATCCTTAGAAGTAGAATTGAAAAATTTATTGAACATTGTGAAAATAATCTGGAGGAAAATCAATCATGAATCTTAATGAGTTACCAGGTGCAGAAACAATACAGCACTTTGCGTAACGTTTAGGTACAAAAACATAAGACAGAATTATTACATCAAGCTAGAAAATAGGATATGAACTGTACTAGATAGACGTGCAAAGTGCTGTATTACCTGGACTGAATGATCTTCACAATGGTGAATCTAATACAATTGGAGCATTATTAATTGCGATCGCCTCAACACGGTTAACTGAAGCCGGTTTAGATATCCCCAAAGATCACTTATCCCCAGAACCAGAGTTCACTTTATATGCTAATCTCCAAGATCAAAGAGACGATGCTTACGTTTATTATAATGCTTTGCTTAATCAACTAAATAGCTTTTGCAATGCACTCGAATTAAGTTATAAATATTAGCTATCTCACCTTACAAATATCTTCGGGAAAAGCGATCACGCTAAATTTCTATTTTTTTGTACTTTCTTAACTATTATTAAATGCGATCTCATGGATAAGCGATCGCTACTAATCAAAAATTTTGAATAGTTGTGAAAATTGCTCTATGTTATAATTTCCAAAAAAATCTCTACTTAATAAATTCTCTTCTGTTTGAATACGATAAACACTATTACAATTTATAAAGCCACTCAAAAAGGCAAAGGGCAAAATCTTGTAGAACGAGGATTTCATCCTGATGATTTTCCCTACCATCCTCCAACTGCCGACGGCAAATGCTATTTTGCAGCACCAAATAGTAGGAGTCTAGCTGAAGAGTATCATCGGTATTACAAAGATGGGATTTTGGAAGTTACAATACCCGGATTTCTCACCAAAATCCTCAAACCCTTATAAAATCTGGATTCTCGGTTTTCACACTGTGTCAAAAATCAGCACCATGAAAAATACCCGAAACTGTTTCTCCATAAGGATTATATAGATTGCGATCGCATTGTTTGTGAGAAATGCGGGAATAGACTCAGAAATCTATGAACAATATTTCAAACCCCTGGAAAAACCCTATCAAGGCACAGAACAATTAGAATTACCAGTTCCCCATGACTTGTTTCCTATCCTCAACCAATATCCAAGAGTCTTAAAACCAAGGTAGCACTATGAGCGATCAATTTTGGCAAAAAATCAAATCTAAATATCCGTTAGGTGAACTGATTCACGGTACTGTCGAATATCATGCACCGTTTGGGATTTTTGTGAGTTTAGATGATGAAGTAGTGAGGGGTCTTGTTCAGATTACTGATTTTGTTGATAGTGGAGATATGACTCCAGAAATGTATCCAGATATTGGTTCACCTATTGGCGCTGTTGTTGTTGGCTATACCGAAGACGATCGCAATCAAATATGGTTAAGTGTTAAGCCCAGTGTGTTACAGAAAGCATTGGTACATCTCAAAATTTCCGCAACAAGCGATCAATCATCAGCAGCATAACGATCTAAATACACACCAACCACCAAGAGGTTATTAAATATCTTTGAGAAAAGCGATTTCTACGGAGCGCTTCGCTATCGCTCAAAATCCATTATCTTGTGCTTTCTTAACTGTGGTTAACTGCGATCGCTAATATTGGGTTAATGCGATCGCTCAACTTCCTTTTTTGTGCTTCCTTGACTCTCATGGTAGCTGATGGGTTTAGTAAAAACATTTGTTGCTAAAATATAATCAGAGAAACAGCAAAATGAGATTATAAACTTAGATACAATTCAACAAGATATTGTCGTATATAGTCGAAAGTCGCCAAAGGTTACCAGGAATTTTACGTTGTTTTAGCCACTGTTTGAGTGTCTTGGCACATTCTTGGTAATGAAGTAATGGAAATCGAATGACAATATTACCAATTGCTTGATGAATTTCAGCAATGGCTAAATCATCTGATAAAAAATCATTCAGAAACAGCACCTCCTAAAAAATGTTGATTTTATTTTAGTCTTGGATAAACTACCCTTAAATGCGATGTTTTTTGCACTCTTTCTCAGAGTAACACCATCTTTGTGGCAAATTTTCTTGTGCTTCCTTAATCTCGATTTGCGATGCCTACGGCGAGCGAAGCGATCGCTCAAAATCCATTATCTTGTGCTTCTTTAACTGTGATTAATTGCGATCGCCAATTCTGTAGGATGGGTTAATGAAATGTAACGCACCTTATTATGTTTTCATCTTTGAGAAAAGCAATCAGTCAAATAGCTACCATCTAATGGCGTTTCAATGTCAAAGTTGGTGATAATATAGAAAAGAAAAACTCTTTAAATGTAAAATCTTGTATGACTACTCGGCTAGAAGTTGAATTAGTAATCAAGCAATTGCCAGAAAGTGAAGTTCGTGATCTGGCAAAGTGGCTTCAAGAATACATTGATGAGATGTGGGATCATCAAATTGAGGCAGATTTAGCATCAGGGAAATTAGATCGCCTCATTGCTCAGGCAGAAAAAGATATTGCAGCCAACAACGTGAGGGATCTTGATGAAATCCTTAGCGACGACTGAGTTTTGGAAAGCGTATGCTGAATTGTCACCTGAAATGCAAGAGCAAGCGCAGAAGGCTTATCAGCTTTGGCAGGAAAACTCACTTCATCCCTCTTTGCACTTCAAAAAAGTCGGTAGAAATCTTTGGTCTGCCCGTGTCAGTGGTGGATATCGAGCGTTAGCCTTGAAAAAGGGTGACGATTATTATTGGATTTGGATCGGTAATCATGATGAATATGAAAGTTTTTTAAATTAGCTCGTTGTTACAAGCGATAGCGAAGCACTCCGCAGGAATCGCTCAAAATCAATTTTCTTGTGCTTCCTTAACTATGATTAACTGCGATCGCTAATCTTCTGAGTGCATTCACTGATCATCTCGGATAATTTTGATCGTGCATTGCGATCGCTCAAAACAAACATCAAATTCTCGAAAAAAGTTAGTGCGATCGCCAATTATGTGGGGTGCGTTAATGGAATGTAAAGCATCTTTTTCTGTGGCATGATGAGTTCAATAATCTACAAGATTAGATAAAATAAAGAGAGCATTAAATGGAAAAGCAATTACCGTAGTCATTGATGAAACAGGAGATAGGTTAGACAGATTATCGGTTTACTGATTTTCAGCATATTGAGAAATGGTGGGAAATTATTTTTTGTGTTTACACAATGATTACTCTCAGTTATGTTAGCTGGAAATTTGGCTCAATTTTAAGCCCGCGCAGTCGTTGTTGATGCTCAAATCAGTTCATTCCCAACTATTTTACCTGCTTATCAAACTTTAAACCTGGATATACACTTTATCACCTTTAACTTGCACTTGATAACTTTGTAGAGAAATATCCGGTACTGTTAGACATTTGCCTGTATTTAAATCGTATTCAAATTGATGGGATGCACAGGTGATAATACCATTTTTAACTTTACCTTTATCCAAGGGAAAACCTAAATGAGAACAGGCATTACCATAACAGTGTACCTTATTGTCTTGTTTGTATAAAATCAAGTTATGATTTTCAATTCTAACTCCTAAGATTTGATTTTCAGGAAGTTCATTAACATTCGTAACTCTTACCCAATAGGAATTTGTGGGAACAGTAGCAATTGTAGAATTAGGATTATTATTAACAGCTACAATTTTAGTAATTTCTGAACAATGTTTTTTAATTATTTGTTCTACCAATTGGGTTAAAGTTAAAGTAGAACTGGCACAATTACTACAACTACCAATTAACTTAACTTCAACTGTATCTGGTGGTTTAATAGCAACTAATTCCACATCCCCATTATGGCTTTGTAAACTAGGGCGAATTTCCGCTAATGCTGTTTTTATCCGTTCTGACAATGGCAGTTTTACCAAATTGTGGTACAATAAAACCGCATAAACAATATCATCATTTACCGCATTGCTTAAAGCGGCTAAATTATCCTTTTTCAAACTTTTAATCAAGTTCGTTAAAGCTGCTTTATGTAAAGCTTCAACTGCACTTTTTAAACCAACTGCCACACATCTTTGACTTTCATCCCAATCAGAAATAATTGCTTCAAATCTCTGAATATCGGCTATTAATTCATTTAAATTATCCATAAAAATCTGTGTTTATATGTAGATCATATAACAAATGAAAATGATAAAATGAAACAGCCAAAGGCTTTTAGCACTGTCACCTGTCACCTGTTCACTGTCACCTAGTATAATAAAACAATCCCTCAGATAAATCTGTAGGGATTGATAACTTTTATAATTGGAACTGCATCATTTCATACGAAAATCCTTCAACAGAAAAGGCATCATTAAACCTGTAAATAAACTAGTTACAGTAATAGGAATACAAAGGGGAATTGATGCCTGTGCTAATAAAACTAATAATACAGTACCAATACCACTAGCTAGTATTGTTTGACGCAGAAAATATAGCGGATCACGAAATAATTTACCCTTGAGAAATAATCTCAGAGAAAACCAGCCTAATTCTAACATATATCCTCCTATTACTTGCCTATTAGTTGCCTAAAAAGGTTAAAATTAACAACCCTAAAATTAGGGTGGGAATTACACCGGCCGGGGCAAATAAACTACCAATAGTGGCAGAAAATTTATAGCCTAAATCTTTACCAGCTAAAATCATTCCACCAATTGCACCACCTACCATTGATAAGATTACGGCAATGGCTAACCAAGCTAATGCTGTGGTAAAATTGAGGTCTGTATTTAAACTATCAACGAAATCTCTAAATGCTGGGTTATTGACAAAATCGCACATCTTTATTTCTCCTATTTGTTGACAAGTTAATGGTCATTTTTCACGATTAATCAGATTCATCAAGTTGTTTAATTTGATATTAAAACCTGATTAATGAAACCTGATTCAAATACTTGCTTATCTCAATTTTTGATGCAAGTAAATATTCAGACTCTTGATTCCTGACTCCTGATATTTAATTTAAGGAAACTGCTAGTATTTCTGCTTCCAAATCTTTGAGTGCTTGGGCTACTATTTCCGCCTTCTCAATTTCTTGATTGTTGGTGAATATTTGCCAAGCTTCTTGATAGTATAATTTAGCTTGTAGGAGGTTTTGGGGATTCCCTAATTCTGGTTTTTCGGGGTTGTCTGGTAAGTTAAAAAGTACGTTAGCTTTGTTGGAAATTGTGTTAGCATATTCCAAGGGTGTATCTTGAAGATTACGCACTTTTAAAGCTTCGTCATAAGCTGAAACAGCCCGCAAATTATTATCAATGGGATGGGAACTAATTAAATATTGCAAAGCATTACCTAAGTTGTTTTGCAACATGGCATATTCCCTGGGATGATCAATAATGTTAATATGCTTGAGTGCAACTTCAAAAGATTGTACTGCTAACCCTTGACGTAAATATTCCCGTTCTGAAGCCATTGGCATTGCAAGATAGGCGATCGCAATATTATTATATAAAATCGCATATTCTTGGGGGTATTCTTGCCAAGTAAATACCCGCAAAGCCTCATGATAAGCTTGGATACTATCAGTTATCCGCGCTAAATTATAGGGAACTAAAGACTGTAAAACTAAACCCAAATTCATCTGCGCTTCTGCTACTTCTTCTGGTGTAGCAAACTGCTGTAAAATAGGTAAAGCTTCTTCGTAATTATCCTTAGCTTGTACTAATAATTGGGGGTTAGAATCGGGTATTATTTGTAAAGTACCCGCCATTCCCACTTTTGCCCGTGCTTTCAGTAAAGGATAATCTTCACCACACATTTGATAAGCACGATAAAACAATCCTAACCCACTTCGCAAGTCTTGGGATTTTTTTGGCTTTTTGAGAAAACCCTGAGCCATTTCTATCAGCATTTGGATTTTTTCCTCTGCTGTGGCTGACTCATCCGAAATGGCCGCCATAGCCGCTTTTACGGCTGAATCTGTAACACTAAAATTCATAAATTGGCCATAGTAATTGAGTCACCAACCAAGCCGATTTACGCAGTTTTTCAGTTTTTACAGATTCCCCTTTTTATAGCTATGAGCTATCAATTATCAGTTATCAGTCGTCAGCTTTTAAAAATTTATTCTGACTCCTGACTCCTGATTCCTAGAAGGGTTTACCAGTGCTAAACCCCTACTAAATCATGAAAATAAAGTGTTTGTACCTATCCTTTGTTAAGATTCAAGGAAAGGGTAATAACATTAATATTTTTCACTATAAAAGATTCATTTAAGAGAAATCTAGCGTAAAATTACTAATGTTAATTTTTGTAGAGATAAATTGATCACTTGAGAATAGATTTCTGTATTATCAATCAATCAAAATCCAGTAAATCAACAAATCCTGTCAATTCTGATTCAGACAGAAATCCTATGTTAAAATAACAATAATAATCAATCAGCGAGACTCTACAAAAATCCTCAGTAGTAGAAATTCAAAAATTGATAATGTTGCTAAAATTCCTGCGTATCTCCCCATCAACACTGACGGAATAATCCCGTGAAATAATCCCGTGTATCTCTCCACATCTACAATAGAAAAATCATAGCCAATGACAAATGTACTCTGGCTGCAAGGTGGTGCTTGTTCAGGTAACACCATGTCATTTCTCAATGCCGAAGAACCTACAGCTTGTGATTTAATAGCAGACTTTGGCATTAAAATTCTTTGGCATCCTTCCCTGGGTTTAGAACTCGGTGCAAACTTACAAACCCTGCTTTGGGAATGTGTCTTAGGTAAAACTCCCCTAGATATTTTGGTATTTGAAGGCAGCGTAGTTAACGCCCCCAATGGTACAGGAGAATGGAATCGTTTTGCAGATCGCCCCATGAAAGAATGGTTAAACGACTTAGCTAAAGCTGCTAATTTTGTCGTGGCCATCGGTGACTGTGCTACCTGGGGGGGTATACCTGCAATGTCACCCAACCCCAGCGAATCTGAGGGTTTACAATTTCTCAAACGCAACAAAGGCGGTTTTTTAGGTAAAGATTTTGTCAGCAAAGCCGGTTTACCTGTAATAAATATACCCGGATGTCCCGCCCATCCTGACTGGATAACCCAGATATTAGTCGCTATAGCTACCGGACGCATCAGCGATATTACCCTAGATGACCTCCACCGTCCCCAAACCTTCTTTAACACCTTTACCCAAACCGGTTGTACTCGCAACATTCACTTTGCTTACAAAGCCACAACCGCCGAATTTGGACAACGTAAAGGTTGTCTCTTTTATGACTTGGGTTGTCGTGGACCCATGACCCATTCTTCCTGTAACCGCATTCTTTGGAACCGCGTATCATCGAAAACCCGCGCCGGAATGCCTTGTATCGGTTGCACAGAACCAGAATTTCCCTTCCATGACCTCAAACCGGGAACAGTATTTAAAACTCAAACAATTATGGGTGTTCCCAAAGAAATACCCCCCGGAGTCAACCAAAAAGATTACGCAGTCCTCACCGTTGTTGCTAAAGACGCAGCACCAAAATGGGCAGATGAAGACTTTTTCTTAGTTTAGGTATTGGGGACTAGGGAGAAAAATTTTAGATTTTAGATTTTAGATTTTAGATTGGAGTTAACAAAATCCAAAATCCAAAATCCAAAATTGAATCACCAATCACCAATTATCAATCACCAATCACCAATCATCAAAATTATGCCAATTCAAACATTAGATATTGCACCCGTTGGTAGAGTCGAA
Source organism: Sphaerospermopsis sp. LEGE 08334 (assembly GCF_015207205.1). Lineage (NCBI taxonomy): Bacteria > Bacillati > Cyanobacteriota > Cyanophyceae > Nostocales > Aphanizomenonaceae > Sphaerospermopsis > Sphaerospermopsis sp. LEGE 08334. Next base: position 10,886 of record NZ_JADEXH010000049.1, read on the forward strand.
GGTGATTTAGATGTCCGTGTAGACATCGAAGACGGATATGTTACAAATGCCTGGACTCATGCAGAACTTTTTCGCGGTTTTGAAATTATTTTACGCGGAAAAGATCCCCAAGCTGGTTTAATTGTCACTCCTAGAATTTGCGGTATTTGTGGCGGTTCTCATTTAAGTTCTGCCTCTTGGGCGTTAGATACTGCTTGGGGAACAGAAGTTCCGAGAAATGCAATTTTGGCGAGAAATTTAGGTCAAATTGTGGAAACAATCCAAAGTATTCCTCGATATTTTTATGGATTGTTTGCCATTGATTTAACCAATAAAAATTATCGCAGTAGTCGCTTTTATGAAGAAGCCTGTCGTCGCTTTGCTGCTTTCACAGGTAAATCTTATGAAATTGGGGTGACTATTTCCGCTAAACCTGTAGAAATCTACGCTTTATTAGGTGGACAATGGCCTCACAGCAGTTATATGGTTCCTGGTGGTGTGATGTGCGCCCCAACTCTAACCGATATTACCCGTGCTTGGGGGATTTTAGAATATTTCCGCACCAATTGGTTAGAACCGGTTTGGTTAGGTTGTTCTTTAGAAAGATATGAAGAAATTCAATCTTATGATGATTTCCAAAAGTGGTTAAATGAAGATATCAAACACCGAGAATCTGATTTAGGTTTATATTGGCGTATGGGTCTAGATATCGGGTTAGATAGATATGGTGTGGGTGTGGGTAAATATGTCAGTTGGGGATATTTACCCCATGAGGATAGATATCATAAACCTACCATTGAAGGACGTAACGCTGCGGTAATTATGAAAAGCGGTGTTTACGATGGTTGTAAAGATACTCATAGATTGATGGAACAGGGTTTTGTGCGAGAAAATTTAACCCATTCTTGGTATAATGAGGGTACTCAAGATTGGCATCCGAGCGATCGCAATACCGCACCAACTATCAACAACCAAAAAGATTTTAATGGTGCATATTCTTGGTCTAGTGCAGTTTTACACCAAGACTTAGGAAGATTAGAAGCAGGACCCCTAGCACGTCAATTAGTTGCAGGTGGCAAACATGGAGAGTCATGGCAACATTATGACCCATTTATTTTAGATGTTTTCAAAAAAATGGGCGGTGCAAATGTTCACCTCAGACAACTAGCAAGGGTTCACGAATTAGTCAAATTATATCGTCAAGCGGAACGTTGTTTGAAGGAGTTCAAATTAAACGAACCCTGGTATATTAAACCCCAAGAAAAAGATGGTAAAGGATGGGGTGCAACGGAAGCAGCAAGAGGCGCTTTATGTCACTGGGTGGAAATAGAAGAAGGGAAGATTAAACAATACCAAGTTATTGCCCCCGGAACTTGGAATATTGGACCCCGTGACGGTGCTGGTAAACGCGGACCTGTGGAAGAAGCGTTAATAGGTACACCTATTGCAGATCCTACTGATCCTGTGGAAGTTGGCCATGTGGCGCGTTCTTTTGATTCATGTTTGGTGTGTACAGTTCACGCCCATGATGCTAAAACAGGTAAAGAATTAGCCCGTTTTCGGACGGCTTAATTTATGTTTTGATTTACGTTATCTAGGGTGGGTTTTTACCACCTTATTTAACTTTGAGATTGATTTATTTGTTGCCGAATAGCCGCTTGAATTTTAGTATCAAAATCAGGATCATCTACTTGAGCAATAATTGGACGTTTAACTTGATTACGTCGTTCTAAATAGGCTGTTAATGCCAATTTATCATTTCGGTGTTGGAGAAAATACTGTCTTAATTCTTGTTCAGACATCGCAGCGTAATTGATTTGATTCATTATATTACCTCACCATTAGGAGTTATTTCCAACTCAATTTCTTCGTTATATCCAGCCAAAATATATAAATTTTTAGTTCGCTCATCAATGCAAATGAGGTGTATTAGTTGCAGCATGACGTAAGTTAGCTGATAACTAATTATGTATAAACTCCTCAATTGCTGATTGGTAGGCATATTATATCTCTATAAATTTAACACATTTCCCAAATTTACCATAGATTGAGCCAGTGCCTAGTTTTGTAGGGTGCGTTGGGATGAAATCTGTAAAGCACCGTTATTCACGATTTGGTGCGTTACGTTACCACTAACACACCCTACTGGTATGTCACTTTTTTGAGTCACCTATCAACTATTAACTATCAACTATCACCTGCTTCCCCGTCTCTACGCCCTAGTTCATAAATACCCGCACCCATACAGGCAAGTATACCTGTGCTAATTCCCCAACTACCACCTAAACTAATTTCTAAACCCCAATTAGATAATGCACCAAATATGATAAAAGGTACAATGCTGAAAACTGAAGCGTAAAAGGCGTTTTGTGATTCTCTAGCTTTGCGGGTTTTTTCAAATTCTGTTTCACTGGTGTAAAGGAATCTTTCGGCAAAATTAAACCAGCGATTTAATTGTTCTATCACCCATTCTCTGGTGGATGCTAAAGCTAAATATAAAGCTAAAGACCATAAACAAGCTCCAGCGATCGCAATTTTATCTAATTCAAATCTAAAGGGCAATATATCAAACATGGCATCGGGTAACTTGGCAATAATATTTAATATTACCTTTTAATATTACCTTAAATTCCTGGGTAAATCTACATCTTTGCAGCTTTTAGCCCTAAACTTGCCCTCAAATGACTACTTCTGGTGTCGCTGGGTGGGAAGATGCGGAGGTAGGGAGGTAGGGGAAGTTAATAACCCTATCACCAATCACCATCTAGATTTGCTACTGTAGAAGTAGTGCAAATTATGAAAATTATTATCAGAGCAAAAATTATGACGGTATTTGAATCTAACAACCCCCGTTCCTACAGTCAAGAACAGGTGCAGCAAATTCTACAATTAGCGATCGCTCGTCAAACCGATGATCGTGATCAAGAATTTTCATATCAGCAAATTATCGAAATTGCTGCCGAGTTACAAATTTCACCAGAAGCAGTTAAACAAGCAGAATGTGATTGGATAGCCCAACAAAGCGAAGTACAACAACGCAAAGCTTTTGATCTTTACCGCCAAGGTAAATTCAAAAAACGTCTGGGTAATTATGCAATTGTTAATAGTTTTTTCATACTTGTAGATTTGGTCGGTGGTGCTGGTATTTCTTGGTCACTATACATTTTACTATTCTCTGGACTCACAATTGTACTTGATATTTGGAATACCTTTCAAAGCCAAGGTGAAGACTATGAAGCTGCTTTCCAAAAATGGAATCGTAAGCATCAAATTAAACAAACTATCAATACAGTTCTAAATAAGTGGTTTAACGCATTTAAAACATATTAATATCAACTCAATATCAACATCTATCAGTTATCATTTGTCAGTTAATGCAAGATTGATGACATAAATTTAGTATTTTGAATAACAAAAATGAGTATTAAATGAGATTCAAAAAATAAAATATTGAGAGATTATAATCCAGATGATTGCTTGATAAATTATTCACGAAATCATTAACATATTCATCAAATACTTCATGGCAATTTGACCTGATTTTTAATTTGGGCTGCTGTATGATGATAAGACGATTAATGGTGTTGTATAAATAACCGTCAGCAACAGTTTTTAATTTTTAATTTTTAATTTTTAATTCTTTATTATGCAGTCACTCTTATTTGATCATGATATGCTGCTTAAATCCTGATTGCAAAAATCCTCAAAATCCAGATGGAAAAGAGTTTTGTCAAACTTGCCATACTCCCTTAGTACCACTTTTAAGAAATCGTTTCCGTGTGATTCGGGTGCTTTCCGATGAAGGGGGTTTTGGCAGAACCTATTTATCAGAAGATACAGATAAATTAAATGATTGTTGTGTCGTTAAACAGTTAGCACCAAAATTTCAAGGAACTTGGTCACAAAAAAAAGCAATGGAGTTGTTTTGTGAAGAAGCAAAACGACTGCGAGAACTGGGAGAACATCCACAAATTCCCACTCTTTTAGCTTATTTTGAACAAGATAACTGTCTGTATTTGGTACAACAGTTTATTGATGGACAAAATTTATTACAGGAGTTGCAATTACGGAAAAACTACAAAGATTGGGATATTCAATCTATTTTGTTAGATTTGTTGCCTATTCTCAAATTTATTCACAGTCGAGGCGTTATTCACCGAGATATCAAACCGGAAAATATTATCCGCCGCAAAAGTGACGGAAGATTAACTCTCATTGATTTTGGTTCTTCTAAACAATTAACAGCCAAAGTACAGAAAAAACATGGAACTTCCATAGGTTCACATGGTTATTCCGCTATTGAACAAATCAGAGATGGTAAAGCTTACCCTGCTAGTGATTTATTTAGTTTGGGTGCTACCTGCTTTCATCTTTTAACGGGAATTTCTCCTTTTCAGTTATGGATGGAACATGGATATAGTTGGTTAAATAATTGGCAATCTTATTTGCATTCTCCTCTCAGTTATGAGTTAGCCATAATTATTGATAAGTTACTACAAATAGATATTCGGAATCGCTATCAATCTGCTGATGAAGTGATTAGAGATTTAAGTAAACAGTACACACATCTACTAGCACCAGCTAGTAATTCTTTATTATCCGCACCAGCCAAGAAAGCTAATGTTTATCCTCAAAAATATATTTTGCTGAGAAATTCAATTTTAATAGTAGGAACAATAGTATTTTTAGGTTTGGGAGAATTTGGTTATAGACACTTTCACCAACTACAAACAACTCTTTTTTCTCGCTGGAGTCCCCTGCAAAATAGGAAAAGTCAAACTAAGAGTGATACTATTGTTCAACAACCACCACAGGAGTCTTTAGAAAAAATTTCTTTATTGAAAACTATCACAGAACCAAATGAATCAATTTCATCGGTAGCTATTACTCCAAATGGTCAAACTATTGCTAGTGCTGGTAATCGCATGATTAAACTATGGAATATTACCACAGGTCAAGAGATTTATTCACTGCAAGGACATACCCAAAAAATCAATGTTGTGGCTATTAGTTCTGATGGTAAAAAGTTGGTCAGTGGTAGTGATGACAAAACAATTAAAGTTTGGAATTTACCAACAGGTAAGTTAATTCATACCTTAATTAGTCATACTGATTCAGTTCATGCTTTGGCTATTAGTAAGGATGGGAAAACTTTGGTAAGTGCTAGTGATGACAAAACAATTAAAGTTTGGAATTTAGCAACAGGCAACCTAATTATTACTCTAAAAGATCATACTTATTGGGTACGTTCTCTGGCTATTAGTCCTGATGGTTTTACTTTAGCAAGTGGGAGTTTTGATAAAACTATTAAACTGTGGAATATCACCCAAGAAAAACCCCAAGAAAAATCAATTCATTCATTAACTCCTAATTCCCAAACTGTGACATCTTTAGCTTTTAGTCCAGATGGTAAAATTCTCGCTAGTGCTAGTCGCGATCGCCAAATTAAACTGTGGAATCTCAATACAAAAACGGAAATTCGCACTATAACTAAACAAGATCATAATGTCACATCTTTAGCTTTTAGTCCAGATGGTAAAACTCTTGTTAGTGGTAATCGAGATTGTATAGAATGTCATCCAACTATTAAACCTAATATTAAATTATGGGATGTGGCTACAGGTGAGGAAATTTCCTCTATCACTGGACATACTAACACCGTCACATCTTTGGTTTTTAGTGCTGATGGCAAAACTTTAGTTAGCAGTGGAGAGGATAAGAAAATTAAGATTTGGCGTTTTTCACAATAATGTAGGGACTGGGGAATTGATAATTGAAAATTGATAATTGTTAACGCTAAGTTTAAAACCTTTCCTTGTAATGAGAAAAAGATGTAATTGTCAATTGTCAATTATCCATTATCAATTGTTAACGTCTATCTCTTTCCAAATCATCAATCACTGTTTGTAAATACCACTCCTCCGACATACCCGGATAAAAATCTTGCTTTTGCTCAATTAATCTTTCTGCTATTTCCCAATGTCCCCCAACCATGCGTAACAGTCTTTGACGTAATAAATTATAGGTGGCTTTGTTGGTTGCTGGAATAGATGATTGAATTTTTTGCAGACTATTTAAAACTTGTTGATAATTCTCCCAATCTTCTTGTTCACAATAGATACTAGCTGCTTTTTGATAATCTTCCACAGCATTGGGCATTTCTTCTAAACAAGTGTAGGCAATACCACGATTATAGTAAGCTAAGGGATGCTCAGGATTCATTTGTATTGCTTGAGAGTAATCTTGAATTGCTGCTAAATAATTGCCCATTGATTGATAGACATTGCCTCTCGCAATATATACTAAATTGTCTTGTGGTTGCATTTTTAAGGCTTGATTGATATCAGCCAAAGCTCCTTGATGATCTCCTATTTGAGAACGAGCTTTTCCCCGATTACGATAAACAATAGCATCTTGAAAATTTAAATTTATTGCTTGATTAAAATCTGCGATCGCCTCTCGATAATTACCCATTTTGCAAAGTACCACCCCACGACAGCAATAAGCTTGGGCATCTTGAACGTCAGCTTTTAATATCCAATTTAAATCAGAAATTGCCGATTTTGTATCTCCCTGTTCTGCCTTTTCTAATAATTGTGTGAAATAATCTTGAGTAGATATAATTGCTGCTGGTTTATTGATTTCTTGATTTGGTTTTGGTTCTGCTTTGGGTTGTAGCTGTTTAATCTTCTCTAAACAAAGACGTGCATTTTCTTTATCTTTTTGTGCTAAATATAATTCTGCTGCTTTTTTAAAATTAGCGATCGCCTCTGGAATATTTCCTTGTTTGCGCTGCACTATCCCCCGTAAATCATAAGCACCAGGATCATTAAATTTAAACTGAATCGCTTTTTCTACATCTTCTAAAGCACCAGGAAGATTTTTTAAAGTTAATTTTGCTAACGCCCGAAAATAATAAGCTTTGGCATTTTCTCCATCCAGTTTAATAGCTTCATTATAATCAAAAACTGCTTGTAAAGTTGCACCTGAGTTGTAATAAGCTAAACCCCTTTCTATGTAAGCTTTACTAAAGTAAGGATCTAGCTGTATAGCTTGGTTAAAATCTTCAATAGCTCCAGCATAGTCTTTTTGTTTCGCTTTTTCTAATCCGCGATTGTAAAATTCAGAAGTCATAATTTAGTTTTTTCGATGAACTCTAATCAAATTTATTTAAAACAATATTATATCACAAATTTTTGTTCTTTTAGTGTTGTCGGGGTTGATAAATGTTAAACCCCTACGGAAAATGTGGGTTGTCATACAATATAATAAAATAAGTATATCAACATAACTAAACATAAAATATAAAGTGGATAGATTCCCGACTTATTTAAGAAATCGGGGATCTGAGTATTACGTTTTTTAAGGTTGAATTAAACTGGGAGAAGTCAACACGAAAACATCCCTAGTTCCCGGTGCTGGATTTTCAGATTTAATCGGGCTAGTAAAGTGGAAAAACTCATGATCATTAACTAAAAGCAGTTCTCCGGGTTGGAGGATTTTGTGAAAAACTGGTTTCTCTTTTTTAGCAGTATATAAATGTGTTTCTCCACCTTTAATATTGTCCCTACCAACAGAAAAGATGCCAATAAAATCAGTTCCATCTTGATGAATACCTTCAGGGGCGGGATTTCCTAAATGTCCTGGTGAACAAGTAGTTCTGATTTGATGAATACCAATTTCTGCTTCTGGATGGAGTTTGCAAGAATCAATAAATGCTAAAACCAAATTCTTAAAAATTTCCAGTTCTATCAGTCCATCTTCTAATTCTGCGAACTCTCTTTTGATATCACCCAATAAAGGATTATACTCTCGACTTTGGCACAAATATCCATGAGAAAGTTTAATCAACTTATTCTCAGCAACCATTACTCTTGATAACCTTCTAGAGCGATATTTGCCCTTAATATAAGGATCAACAGGTAAGTTCTGAAAAAATGGCTGGAAACCTTCAGTATTAATAGAATTTACCTTTCTCAGAGTAAACAGAAAAGCATATTCTAACCCCGTTACAGAAGATACTTGTTGCATAGGATTTTTCTCCTTGCATTTTATAATTATTCAGCCAGCAAAAACTCCATTTCCCAGGTAGTTTTAGCTGACTGCTGACCGCTAATAGCTGAATGCGAACTGGATTTTTAAATTTCTCCCATTTTTTACATGAGAGGTATGTAATATCTATTATAAGCAACTATTTAGAAACTGTTGTAAATGTGACTACAAAATTTATTAAGTTGGAATATTTAACAAGAAATCTAGCTACTCACTTTCCTATTCCCTATTCCCTATTCCCTGTTCCATTATATAGTTACTCATCTGGGAACAAAAATATTTTCCCAATATTTTCCCAATATTTTCAAAGCTCTCATTCCTCCTGCTAACCTCTTTTATCGTATATTTACTATTAATTCAAATTTATAATTTACCTAGCAGAATGAATAACTGGCTATATCAATACCCTAAATTATACACTGGTATTTTACTCAAACGCTACAAGCGTTTTTTTGCTGATATTCAACTGGAGGGAGGGGAGGTTGTAACAGCACACTGTCCCAATACAGGACCCATGACAGGAGTTTCCAAAGTAGGTAGTCCTGTACAGTTATCTAAAAGTGATAATCCTAACCGCAAATTAGCTTATACACTGGAATTGATTCAAGTAGATGATTTAGCACCAACTTGGATCGGTGTCAATACTGCTTTACCTAATCGAGTTGTGAAACAGGCTTTAGAGAAACATCTTTTCCCAGAATTAAGTGAATATACACAAGTTAAAGGTGAAGTGGTTTATGGAAAAGATAAAAAAAGCCGGGTAGATTTTTACCTGACCGGAAAAGAAGGACAACGCCCCATTTATTTAGAAGTAAAAAATACAACTTGGTCCCAGGGAACTTTAGCCCTGTTTCCCGATACAGAAACTACCAGAGGACAAAAACATTTGCGGGAATTAATGGAAGTTTTACCCCAAAGTCGGGCAGTAATGTTGTATTTTATCAATCGGGGAGATTGTACACAATTTGCCCCAGGAGATAGCACAGATCCTATCTATGGCAAATTGTTACGGGAAGCAATAAATATGGGTTTAGAAGTTCTCCCTTGTCGGTTTGATATTTCTCCTCAAGGTATCCGTTATTTAGGGTTAGCAGAACTGAAAATTTAAGCATTTATCAGCCAGCCAAAAATGAAAGCAAAGTGCATCATTATTTACACACAAACTTTCTTTCAAGAGAATGCTAATATGAATACAAAGATTGTTCCTCACGTTTCCACAAACAGCAAAGATAAACTTCCTATTTTTGATCAGTAGTTTTTGTTGAATAAAAACAACAAACAGCAGGAAACGTGAATGATCTGAGTAATCATATCAGATTGCTATATGTTAGAAACTCTTGCGACTGAAACCACTGTGGAAATGCCACCCACCCAGGCAGAACTTCCTTATGATGACGGTATTCCGATGGAGACACAAAGACATAAATTACAATTGGATATTTTAATTGATACCATTCAGCCTTGGCTAGATCAAAGGACTGATGGATATGTAGGGGGCAATATGTTTGTCTACTACAGTTTAGCGCAATTAAAAAATCAGGATTTTCGTGGTCCAGACTTCTTTACCGTCTTAGGAGTTCCCAAAAAAGAGCGTCTTTCTTGGGTGGTTTGGGAAGAAGGAAAATCACCAGATGTAGTAATTGAATTACTTTCAGAAAGCACAGCCAAAAATGATAAAAATGAGAAAAAACTGATTTATCAAAATCAAATGCGTGTTTCTGAATATTTTTGGTTTGATCCTTTTAACCCAGATGATTTTGCAGGTTTTCACATCAATAGTGGTGTGTATGAAACTATCGCTTTTAATGAAAAAAATCAGTTAGTAAGTACAGTTTTAGGTTTAACTTTAGTCCGTTGGCAGGGTAATTATCGGGGTGTAAATGCCACTTGGTTACGTTGGGCAAATTTGGCAGGTGAGTTATTTCCTACTTCTATAGAACTGGCTGAACAAGAAAAACAACGGGCTGAACAAGCTGAAAATAAATTAAGACAAGTGGCAGTTAATTTGTTAAATAATGGAATGCCTATAGAACAAGTCACACAGTTAACAGGTTTAGATCCAAAGCAAATTTTTGGAGAGTAACCCAACTTCAATAATGGACAATTAACAATGAACAATTGACCGATAATTTTAGATTTTAGTGCCATAATCAGATTTTTATCATATTATACATTGTAGGGGTAATTCATGAATTGCCCCTACAGATACATAGCTGAAGACTGACTACTAATAGCTGAATGCTTACGCTAAATCAGCCATACCCAATCCCCAATCCCCAATATTAGAGATAATTAAAAAATCAATAGTTTTAAACTGTCTATCAATAGCAGGAAGACTACAAATTTTTGCACCAATACTCAAGTAAGCTTGTAAAATTTTCGGAATTTCCACATCATAGATATCTGGACAATTAGAATTAATTTCTATGGAATATTCTGGATGAGGATTCACTAAAATATGAGAATGTAAACAATGATTATAGAGAAAATAATTATAGGCACAAACAGCTTGTTTATGACATTGAGTTAACAAAGATGCACAACCGAAAAAATATTGATTACCCGTATAAATTAAATAATTAGCTAAACCTTGCCAAAGTAATAAAAGTGTGTAACTATTGCGATATTCTTGAGCTATGCAAGCACGACCAATTTCTACAGAAGACTGCAATATAAAATCAGGAATTTGAGCAAGATTAAATATATCAGCAGCATCAAAACCTAAATTTTTTGCAGCCATTGTATAAGTTTGCATTCTATAAGTACCAATAGTTGTACCAGTCCTTTTACAAATCAGCAATAAATGATCACAAAAATAATCAAACTTATCCCGATCCATCTGCTGACAATGAGAACTAGAAAAACCCAAACCCAACTCTTGATTAAAAACCTGAAACCGTAAGCGAAAAATAGATTCTAACTCTGCATCAGTTTTAGCCAGTCGCAAGATATACTTTTCATTTTCCCAAACCGGAAAATCAGTAAACTGTAAAGATGAAAAAGATGAAGTGATAGGATTGTAATACATTTACATCCAGGTTAATACTTAAATTTGTGAAAAATTCTATGAGGATTTAAAACTTCATTATGAACATTTTGATAAATAAAATCTGGCAATAAGATACAAATTTATCTCATTCACAATTTAAATTTTATGTCAATCTACAGCAGGAGTCAGGAGTAAAACTCTCTTTCTGTCTGGGTTTTAAGGCAATACTTTTCGGTTAAGCCCAAAACAACGAAATAACGTAGGTTGGGTTGAGGAACGAAACCCAACATTTACAAGGGTTTGTTGGTTTTCACTTCGTTCAACCCAACCTACAAAAATCTACAAAAATCCTTAACCGAACAGGATTGGGTTTTAAGGGACTTACAGATAAAAAATATTCAATATTAAATTCGGGAGCATCCCAAATGTGTAAGTTTATTTTTTTTGATTGAACCGCAAAGGACGCAAAGTACACAAAGGTAAGAGGTTTTCAGAGAGTTTTTGGTGTAGTGGCGTTTATTTTTTCAAAATTGGGATGCTCCCTTAAAGTCCCCCTTTTGAACTATCCATTATAAACATCTTTCTTAACAATCTTAAAACCTATACTTGGTAAAGGTTTCAAGACTTTTGAATTTACCTGATATTGACAAAATGTACCTCATATTTATTGATAAAAACCTCATTTTATTGAGAATCAGCAACGGAGGATTAAGGGTTGGGGGTCTGCAAGCGATCGCTCTCACGAATGTTAAGAAAGATCCCGGTAATGGATAGCTTTTGAAGGGGGATGTAGGGGGATCTGAATATTCGGATTTTTACGAAAAGTCTAATTGCGGTGATTATTACTGTAGCGCACCCTAGTACCAGCCCAAAGTAACTTTTCTCGCAGGGTTTGATAATAGGAATTATTAGCCCGCAACACAATAAACTTAGCACGACAGTCAGCCATTCGCACATCAACACGGTGTCCTGGCCAAATGGAAGTAGATAATACCCCATCCATCCACAATTTTGTACTTAAATCGTAATCCCCCAAAGGCCAAACACTAACCACAGAACCAGGAGGTAAAACCAAAGGACGACTAGAAAGACTCATGGGACAAATGGGAGTGATGGTAATAGCCTCCATGCCATCGTGCATGATCGGACCATTAGCCGAAACTGTGTAACCAGTAGAACCTGTAGGAGTAGAAATAATTAACCCATCGCCCACATATTGATCAACCACCTCACCATCAATTTCCATTTCCAAAATCGAGGTGATCATCCTATCAGCAGAAGCGGGTTTAATACAAAACTCATTTAAGGCGAGGTAATGTTCTGTAACTGGTTCTAAATTTGTCCGATGACCCTCATAAATAGCCGCTTGTAACATCATTCGGCGTTGCAGAGCATAGCGATCTTCAAATAACCGGTCCCAAACTCGTTCCGGTTCTTGAAACTCATCCATTGACTCAGTTAAAAACCCCAAATGGCCACCCACATTTACCCCCAAAATGGGGATACCAGCCGGGGCTAAATGTCTAGCACTGGTTAAAACCGTACCATCACCACCAAGGACTAAAGCTAAATCAATTGGTTGGCTGGCAGATGCCAAAAACACTGGATAGGGGTTGTCTTTGGGTCCACTAGGTCCAACCAACACTTGACATTGGCGGTCTTCTAATTGTTTAGCGCAGAGTTCAGCCCAGCGTTTACTTTGGGAGTCTCGCGCTTTGTAAGCTATGATTACCTGCTTTAATTGCACGTACTGTTACCACTTGAGGAGATTAAACTGCTCCATGTCAACGGTATCACGGTTACGATAAATAGCCAGTACAATCGCCAACCCTACCGCCGCTTCCGCAGCTGCCACAGTAATCACAAAAACAGTGAAAACCTGACCTTTAATTAATGTTGAGTCGAGAAAATTGGAAAATGCCATTAAATTTAGATTAACAGCATTTAACAGTAACTCAATTGACATGAGTACACGGACGGCGTTACGGCTGGTAATTAAACCATAGATACCGATGCAAAATAAAGCTGCTGCAAGTAATAAGAAATATTGAAGTTGCATAGTTTGGTAATTGCTAATTGCTAATTGGTGATTGGTAATTGGTAATTGGTAATTGGTAATTGGTAATTGGTAATTGGTAATTGGGCATTGGGTAAATTCATATTCCCAGTCACCAGTCACCAGTCACCAGTCACCAGTACCCTAGTCTTCAGTGCCACTAGATACCAATTCTCTGGGGCGTTCTGGCAAGGTTAAGATGGTTTGTGGCAGTTCAGAAGGGGTAACTTCATCTGGTAAATATTCCCGACGTGCCAAAATGATTGCTCCTACCATTGCCATTAGCAACAATACGGATGCTAATTCAAAGGGAAGCAAAAAGTCTGTGAAGAAATGTTGACCAATTACAACTATGGAATTTTCAGTAGGTGCGGGTGCAGAGGAGTAAGCCCAAGGTGTTGCCAGTACCATTGTACTTAATAGGGCAAACAATCCTAGACTAACTACGCCGGTAATGATTTTCCGTAAACCAGCACTGGGTAAAGGGTAAAAATCTTGACGTTTGTTTACCAACATAATGGCAAACAAAATCAAGACGTTGATCGCACCCACATAAATCAGAATTTGTGCTGCTGCGACAAAATCACCATTTAGCAATAGGTAAAGTCCTGCCATGCTGATGAATACACCACCCAGCAAAAAGGCGGAATAAACGATGTTGGAAAACAACACTACACCCAGTGCTGCGCCAATCATCATTACTCCTAATATGCCAAATGAAACAGATTGTACTCCTTCGGCTAAATTCACTTTTTTCGATCCTTTTGATGTTTTGATAAATGCTGATCGGTGGTTCAATTTTGGATTTTGGATTTTGGATTTTGGATTGTATTTAGTTAGTTACAATCTAAAATCTAAAATCTACAATTTGCTTACCCATTACCACTTTCTACTAAGTCTTCTGGACGAGAACCAGCACGGGGAGCATCTGCGGGGACTCCGTGGGGTTCTATCACTCCTTTGGGTAGATAAACAAGTTCGCGTAGTGGTGTCACCATTGGATCGTCTGTCACCTTGTAGGGCAAGCGTCCTAATGCTACGCTATCGTAGTTCAATTCGTGGCGATCGTAAGTAGAAAGTTCGTATTCTTCTGTCATGGATAAACAGTTTGTGGGACAGTATTCCACGCAGTTACCACAGAAAATACAAACTCCGAAATCTATACTGTAGTGTTTGAGTTTTTTCTTCTTGGTGGCTTTGTCCATTTCCCAATCTACTACGGGGAGGTTGATGGGACAAACGCGCACACACACTTCACAAGCAATGCACTTGTCAAATTCATAGTGGATTCTACCGCGAAACCGTTCACCAGGAATCAGTTTTTCATAAGGGTATTGTACGGTAACAGGGCGGCGTTGCATGTGGTCAAAGGTGACGGATAACCCTTGTCCGATATAACGCGCTGATTGTACTGCTTCTTTGGCGTAATCACCAACTTGTTTGAGGAACTTTAGCATTTTTTGTGTCTCTTCTCTAACAATTTTGGATTTTGGATTTTGGATTTTAGATTTAAGATTCAATCCAAAATCTAAAATCTAAAATCTAAAATCTCTCTAACCACCGAAAGCGACGGGAAAGGCTAATTTTAGGGCTGCGGTTAATAACAGGTTAACCAAACCAACTGGTAGTAAGAACTTCCATCCTAAATCTAACAGTTGGTCAATTCTGACCCGTGGTACTGTCCAACGGATGAGGATGGCAAGAAATACGAGAAAATACGCTTTAAGTACGGTCATGGTGATACCTAAAGCGGCTGTGATTACTTGTAAGATGGGGTTGGTTTCGCTCATTCCTAACCAGTCACCTATCAGGCTGACGGGGATGGGGAAATGCCAACCGCCCAGGTATAAAATTGCTACGAGTAGGGAAGAAAGGATGAGGTTAATGTAAGAACCTAAGTAAAATAAACCGAATTTCATCCCTGCGTATTCGGTTTGATATCCGGCTACCAGTTCTTCTTCCGCTTCGGGTAAGTCAAAGGGTAGACGTTCGCATTCTGCTAGGGCGGCGATCCAGAAGATGATGAAACCTAGTGGTTGTCTCCAAACGTTCCAACCCAAAATCCCAAAGTTTGATTGTTGGTTAACGATGTCAATGGTGCTGAGGCTGTTAGACATCATGGCGATCGCTAATACACTCAACGCCAATGGTATTTCATAACTGATTGATTGTGCTGCTGCCCGCAAACCCCCTAACAAGGAGTATTTGTTGTTAGATGCGTAACCAGCCATTAATAAGCCTATGGGCTGAATGCTGGATAATGCAATCCACAAAAATACACCCATACCGACGTTAGTAATGACGATATTCTCCCCAAAGGGAACAATCAAAAATGATAAGAATACCGGAATTACTACGATTATTGGACCAAGGGTAAATAACCAGCGATCTGCTTTGGCTGGTACGATATCTTCTTTAAAGATCAGCTTTAGACCATCGGCTACAGGCACTAGTAAACCAAATGGACCTTGATATTCAGGACCAATCCGTTGCTGTGCTGCCGCAGAAATTTTCCGTTCTAGCCAGGTTGCAACCAGTACACCTACTGTTGCCCCAATCAGCATCAGGATCATTGGTAATGGCATCCACAGGGCTTTGGCTGCCCCTGCTGGTATGCCCAAATCCTTGACGGATTCAATAAAAGTTCCTTGAAGGTCAATTCCTGCATTCATGTTTGCTACTCTGTAATTCGTCTACTCATAGTAAATTCACAAATATTATTTAATTTAATATCTGTAAATTTACTGTTGAAGAATCTCTATTGAGACGATGCGTGATTGTAGAATTGTAGATTTGTTGCTAATTCCTGAGTTTAGTATATCCTTTGATGGTTTTACCCTTTTGATCCCAGATGACAACTTCTGCTTATGGTTGAGATTGAGATTGGTGATTAGGGATTGGTGATTGGGAAAAACCTCTTTCCTACTCCTCTTCCTGTTCTCTTCTTACTGTCACCTGTCACCTGTCACCTATTCTTCTGACAAGACTCTGACAAGACAAAGTTACCGTCCCCAAATTGGTAACGGTTTTCTATTCTATGCAAATTGTCTGATTTTCCTGTACAGCAGGTTGTGATGACAATGCCAATTCCAGATTATCCATGTAAATTCGAGATTTTTGATTGTCAACCTCATCAAGCTGACAGATGACACTTATCAATCTGTCCACTTGAGAGCATCAATCTAGAATCTCAAATCTAAAATTGGGTATTTATCACCTATTCCCAGGAAAATACCTCATAACTGTCACCTGTCACCTGTCAACTTTTACCTGTCACCTTCCCAGGTAGTTAACGCTGCTCAATGGGAGTATAAGGAACTTCGTGAAGACCGTTATAGACTTGAGTGGGTCGGAAAATCCGGTTTTCTTCAAGTTGTTCTTTCCAGTGTGCTAACCAACCTGCAACACGGGCGATCGCAAATACTGGTGTAAACAAATCTGTGGGAATTCCCATTTTCCTATACACTAAACCAGAATAAAAGTCAACATTAGGATAAATTCCTTTACTGCCAACTTTTTCGGCCATTACCCTTTCTACTTCCTGGGCAATTTCATAAAACTTGTCGTAGCCGAATTTCTCGAACAATTGCACCGCTAAACGTTGTAATATTGTGGCTCTAGGATCTTTTACCTTATACACGCGGTGTCCAAATCCCATGATTTTGGCTTTTCTTTGTAGACGATCTTCGATATAGGGGCGAACGTTATCTACAGATCCGATTTCTTCTAACATCTGTATTACTTCTTCGTTTGCTCCACCGTGCAATGGTCCGCCTAATGTCCCTACTGCACTAGCTACAACTGCATAGGGATCGGTTAAGGTGGAAGCTGTGACTCGCGCACTAAAGGTAGAAGCATTCATTGTATGCTCAACGTGCAGAATTAAGCAGATATCAAAAATCCGCGCTGCTAGGGGGTCAGGTTCTTTTTCATTGAGCATATACAAGAAGTTGGCAGCATAATCTAAGTCATCCCTTGGTTTTACAGGATCATTTCCTTTCCGCATCAACTGGAACGCTGCTACCATTGTGGGAATTGTGGCTACTAACCGGACTACAGAATTACGAATGTAGACAGGATTATGTAAGTCACGACGAGAATAAAATAAACCCAAGGCAGCAGCAGAGGCTTGGAGAGCATCCATTGGATGACCACTTTCGGGAAAACATTTCATCATGTCCCGAATACGATATTTTATCCGTCTGTGAGCGTTAACTTCACTCTCAAAAGCTGTCAATTCTTCTTTGCTGGGCAATTTTCCCCAGATTAAAAGATAAGCAGTTTCTAGGAAGGTACTTTTTTCTGCTAATTCTTCGATCCGAATGCCCCGATACTCTAGTATTCCCTTTTGCCCGTCTACATGACTAATGCTAGACTGGGCTGCGGGAATGCCTTCTAAACCAGGCTTATATTCGCACACCGTCATGGCTACACCACTTGCTTTGTGAAATATCTGAACACGCTAACTTACCAGAGATTCTTTTCACTATAACAGTTGCCGATTTAACAACTATTTTATGCGAAAGCTCGAAAAACTGTTATAGTAGGTACTTGGGAGGTGTCAACCAGAACATTTGACTACGACCCACAGGAGAACCATCATCTGGTACTTTTATTCCGATCATACCTGCTTTTTTAAGGACGAGTTGTTCTTTTGCTTCACCCCAAAGGAGAATTTCAGCCCAATTAGTTAAACAGGGTTCATGTCCCACCAGTGCTAGTTGGGTATTTTGAGGATATTTTCTCGGTTCTAACCAGTCTCTTAGCCACCATTGAAGATCGCCTTCAAAGCTGAGATGATCTGAGGTTTCTAACTGAGAACTTAATCCGGCTGCCATGAGTATTTCTGCTGTTTGTTGGGCGCGGACTAGGGGACTAGTGAGGATTAAATCAAATTTAAAACCAAGTTTTATTAATCTTTGGGCTACTTTTGCGGTTTTTTGTCTGCCTTCTTGGGTGAGCGATCGCGCTTCATCTTTTAGCCCTAGTTGATGTTCTTCGGCGATACCGTGACGGATTAAATATAGTTCCATAAATTTTCTACGGTAATCACCGTAATCACTGTAAAAATCATTAAAATTTCCTCAGAATATATGTCAATATATTAATATGCAGAATCAATATATACAAAGTTAAACCCAAAAAACAGCAATGACCTATTTAGAAACCGCAGCCCAATTTTACAGCGAAGTTGCTCAAATACCAGAAGTAGGACTTTGTTGTGTCCAAAGTACACCCCTGCAACTACCAGGATTAAAAATTCCTTTAGTCATGCAGGAAATGAATTATGGCTGCGGAACTACCGTTCATACTAACGAATTAGCAAACCAACCTACAGTATTATATGTTGGTGTTGGTGGTGGTTTAGAAGCTTTACAATTTGCTTATTTTTCCCGTCGTCCTGGTGCTGTCATCGCAGTTGAACCAGTAGCAGAAATGCGAGAAGCTGCGACAAGAAATTTAGAAATTGCTGCCCAAGAAAATCCTTGGTTTGATCCTAGTTTTGTGGAAATTATTGCCGGGGATGCTTTTAATTTACCTGTCAATGATGCCTCTGTTGATATAGTCGCCCAAAATTGTCTTTTTAATATCTTTGAACCTGCTGATTTAACCCGCGCTTTAAAAGCAGCATATCGAGTTTTAAAACCCAGTGGCAGATTACAAATGAGTGACCCCATTGCTACCCGTCCTATTCCCCAACATTTACGACAAGATGAAAGATTAAGGGCAATGTGTTTATCCGGTGCGCTCACTTATGAAGAATATACACAGTTAATTATAAAGGCTGGATTTGGTCAAATTGAAATTCGCGCCCGTCGTCCCTATAGATTATTAGATAAACAAACTTATAACCTGGAAGAAAATATACTTTTAGAAAGTCTTGATTCCGTTTCTTTTAAGGTGCAAATTCCTGAAGACGGTGCTTGTATTTTCACAGGTAAAACTGCTATTTATGCAGGTTCAGAATCATTTTTTGATGATGGAGCAGGACATATTTTACAAAGGGGTATTCCCGCCGCAGTTTGTGATAAAACGGCTGCTAAATTGGGAAATTTGAAACCAGAAGAAATCATGATTACTGATTCTACTTGGTATTATGATGGTGGTGGTTGTTGTTAGGGAATTTTTTATAATTATATTCTCTGTTTTGTGGTTTGGTGTTTGATGATTTTTCAGAGTATCGAACCACAGAGAGACACAGAACGCAGAGAAAGAAAAAGTAGGGGAAATACCCTGCGGGAAGCAAGCTACATGAATCACCCCTACGCAATCATCGGAAAGTTTTAATATGAGGTTTTTTAGGTATTAATGATGGTAAAAATAGCGGTTACTCCTTTTCACAAACAACTTAGTTCAGCTTTAGTTAAGCAAAAAATCCAAGTTTTACAAGTCAATCTCGGTAAACGTTGTAATCTTGCTTGTTCTCATTGTCATGTGGAAGCAGGACCTAAAAGAACTGAGGAACTTTCTCTGGCAACTTGTTTGGAGTTAATTGAATTCATTTATAAATTCCCAGAAATTAAAATTGTTGATTTAACTGGGGGCGCTCCAGAAATGAATTTTGGTTTTAAACCATTAGTAGAAGCTGCTAGGTTAGCGGGTAAACAAGTAATTGTTAGGTCAAATTTAACAATCTTTTTTGTGGAAGGTTTTGCAGATATTCCTGAATTTTTAGCGAAAAATCAAGTTCGTGTTGTTGCTTCTCTTCCCTGTTATTTAGCTGATAATGTGGATAAAATGCGGGGTTATGGTGTTTTTGATCAGTCTATTAAAGCTTTACAATGGTTAAATAAATTGGGTTATGGTCAAGATGCAAATTTAATTTTAGATTTGGTGTATAATCCTCAGTTACCAAAGGATGAAAATTTTTCTTTAACTCCAGATCAAAAAAATCTTCAACTAGCTTATAAAAATTTCTTACAAGAACATTTTGATATTGTCTTTAACAGCCTTTTCACTATAACTAATATACCTGTAGGGAGAACCAAGTTATATTTAGAACGTAAACATCTTTATGAAAAATATTTGCAGTTTTTAGAATCACATTTTAACCCTGACACCGTTGATAATTTAATGTGTCGTGAGGAAATTTCTGTTGATTATTTGGGTAATGTTTATGATTGCGATTTTAACCAAATGATGAATTTACCGTCAAGACCTCAAAATGGTCAACCCCTGACAATTAGAAAATTATTAGAAGTTGGTAGTTTAGATGTCATCAAGGAAGTACAAACTGCTGATTATTGTTATGGTTGTACTGCTGGATGTGGTTCTAGTTGTGGTGGTGCTTTAGTAGAATAAATCACTGATAGCTGATAGCAGAATCCTCAAATAACCTGTTACTAAAAAAATTCTGTTACCAAAATTGATACGAGCGTCCCCATGTTTGATTTGGTGGTCTATGATGGAGTTAGTTAAGCTCCTCACACCATACCGAAAGCCGTGAAACCAACTAATTTGGTTCGCGGTTTTTTCTTTTTGTACACTTACAAACTATAAAAATCTTCATTTAAGATTTGCTCAAGGGAAAATGGACAAGTGTGAGAATATTCACTCTCATCAGGAATACGAACCCCAAAAGCAGCTAATTTACCTTCTTTAATAGCTAATTTTCGAGATTGAGGATATGCTTGCTCAATTGCTTCAGGAAGAAAATTTTTGAGAGATGGTGTATCTTGTAAATTGTTCAAAACTCGCTGACGGTGTTCAATAACTGAATTATACCAACTCATTTTCATAGTGTCTGGAGCATCAAATTGAACTTTTAATTTCAGCAAATGAGCTAATAAAATCATCAGATTACTTTTAAGAGCATTCTTTTCTGATTTCCCCAAATTTGTTAATTCCTCAATCAAATTCTCTATATCTAGTGATTCAAATTCACGTTTTTTTAAGTTCTGAATTGTTGTATCAATCCAAACTTGAAAATCCTCTTCGTAAAGATATTTCATCATATAATTGCTCACATTTTCATGATGATACAGCAGATTACAGATCAATCAGGTACACAATCTCAATTAAAACCTATACAGAAAGATAGTTTTACTTCAGCCTCCTGCCTTATTTATCCCCAACCTCACAACGGATGGGGAATGAGGCTATTTTTGCCGAAACAGGGTAATTACGACTGAATTGGGTTATCTTTAGGATTTACCAATTTCAATAATTTCTGCTTAATTTGAGCGTCAAAAACTTCCCATTTCATTTTCGCATAAGCGGAATTTTCGTTACCGCCAGATAAGAATCCCATCGGAATCTCAAAGCCACCTGCACCAGTGCGCCCACCACCAAAAAACCGCCCTGTGCTATCTTGTCCAAAGGCTTCTTTGATAAATTCGTCAGGATCTAAGGTAAGTTTTGTGGTTCTCAGAGAACCTATGACTACTTCTAGTTCGTCATCTTCATCGTGAACTATGCCGTATACTACCGCAGTATGCACGTTTTCTTCTGTTACCAGAAAATCAGCCGCTTGGGGTATAGCATCTCGGTCGTCGTAGCGTAAATAACCTACACCAGCTATGGAAAAGTTATTTTGGACAATGCGATTTTTGAGCGATCGCTCGATCACATCCATTACACGCTTAGAACGATTTGCTTGTAAAACGGCATTGAGCAACTGAGCATCATAAAACCTGCTCAGATAGGCAGCAGCCATAAAATCTTCTTCCTGCGCTTGCATTAACCGATTGGTATCTGAGCGCAAACCGTGCATCAAAGCAGTTGCACATTTCACGTGCTGGCTAATGCTGCTATCTAATGTGAGTAAACCCGATTGTAAATACTGCGTAAAGATTGTGGCAGTTGCTCGTACATAAGGACGAACATCGGTAAACTCTGCTTTGAGTTCTCCTTGCAAGCTATGATGATCAACCAGCACTACTAGGGGAAGTCCGGCCTGTTGTACTGCTGCTAGTAATTGAGATGTAGTTCCCTGATTATCAATCAACACAAACCCTTGATAAGATAACAAATCTTTACTTTTCAGGGTTTGCATTGTCCAGCGTTGAGCAGGTAAAGTAGTTAGCTTAACTAAAGCAATATTCTCCTGATGGCTGAGAGTGCCAGCATAAATGATTTCACATTTGATATCGTATTGTTGGGCAATTAGTTGGTAAGCCCAAGCACAAGAAAGAGCATCAGGGTCAGGAAAATCTTGTAGAATTACCAGATGGCGCTCATGTCTATGGTTGAGCAGGGTTTTTTGTAACTCTTCTGACTTCTGAATAGCAAGGGAATTGCCACGTTGAGCTAAATAGATACCTCCATCACCATTTGCTGCTGCCCCATTTGCTGCTGGCAAGGAAGGCCGTGTAAGTGGTGGAAGTTCAAGAGCATCTCTCTCTAGTTCTACTTCCTCCCCATTCGGCTCTGTGGTCAATGAAAAACCCTCAAATTGAGTAACGGGAGAATTCAAGTACATAGGGAATTTAGTTTTCAGCTTGGTGGCTTCCACCAGTTACGCTCTGGCTCGTCCACACATTACGATCTTGACAGAAATTTACAATCTTTGCACAGCATCATGTTGGTTTATTTTTTGTCAAGCCCATTAGTCAGGGATTGCTGAGAATGTTAGATTTTAGATTTTAGATTTTAGATTAAAAACATTTGGTACAGGTCTAGGTCTTTCAGAACGGAAAAATACTCGCTGCGCAGCGCACGCTTCGCTAACGTAAATCCCAAATCCAAAATTCTCGAGCTTCCACACTTTAGGGTGGATTCAATCCAAAATCCAAAATACTCGCTGTGTACGCTTCGCTAACGTAAATCCAGAATCGAGTGACATCTAACTGGTGTACTGGTGTACATATAGTTACTGGAAATAACCCAGCAACTTTTTCTTAAAAGCTGATTTTAACTTCAATATCTATCTTAGTTTGGGTATTGTAACGTTTTTTAGTATACAGAGTTTCGGAATTTTACAATACTTACTATCTAAATATATTTATTATGTTTTCTCAGCCATTAACAACTATTTTCCTCAAAAATATACCTTCAAGCTTAATTTTGTGATGATTGGGAATAATTTATAGTGACAATGATCCATACCTCAAAAAATGAGGTACAATTGTGAATCTGTGTTTGTGTTGTCTCGCTGGAATTTGAACAAACAATTCTTCCAGCTTTGGGGAATGCCCCTGAAAAGCTGCAAAAAAGACACTCACCAAGGGCAAATTTAACCCTCAACTTGTGGTATACTGTCTTGACCAAGGTCAAACAGCAACACCTACAGGTGAAGATTCATTCCCCTGCTGTCGCAATTAGTTCTGTGTTAATGTCAAAGTCCTATAACATATTTTTGCCACTCCTGATGAAGTCCACTCTTGAGATGTTTTGTCACCTCAAAATAGAGGCTACTGTATGGTTGACGGGGTGGATGGCGCAAAGGCATCCGGGCTTCTTGAGGTGTACGACAGCCTTTTTTGACGTTGCAGCGTACACAGGCAGTAACGATGTTTTCCCAGGTGTCACCTCCTCCACGCGATCGCGGCATTACATGATCTAGGGTCAACTCATCACCTGTGTAGCCACAGTATTGACAAGTATGCCCATCTCGATGCAATATATTTCGGCGCGTCAGAGGAATTTCTTTATAGGGAACACGCACGTAATGACGCAACCGGATTACGGTTGGCAGAGGAAAATCCGAGTAGAGGAATTTGCCGTTGTGTTCTACGTGTTCTGCCTTGCCTTTTATCAACAAAACTATGGCACGTCGCCAACTCGTGATGTTGAGCGGTTCGTAGGAGGCATTTAGGACTAAAACCTTCCCCATTGATATTAGCTCAAGGTATTAGTTTTAGATATTTTAACACAAATATACCTTTCTGGGGAGATGAGAATAATTTATACTTCCTTAATAATTTGGTTGCAGGTGATTGGGGACTGGGGACTGGTGACTGGGGATACAATGAAAGGATTTTGGATTGTTGTTGTCAATTCCAATCTAAAATCTAAAATCTAAAATCTAAAATCTAAAATTATTCTGACTCCTGACTAATTGTACAAACTCCCGGATCAACGGTACACTTTGCTGATTAAATTGATATGGCTTTAAGGGGCAAAAATTAGCACAGTCGGAGCGTCTGGAAGCTTTGCAGTGGTGTGATAGGAGTGAAGAGGAATGTTTAGTAGCAAACAAACCCCTAGTTTTGCTGATAGTCAGGAGTGCAATACTTACGCTTGGTTTTCTCAACGTGCTTGGGTGGAAATTGATTTAGGGGCGTTGTCCGATAATGTCAAGCAATTAGTAAGATTTTTATCACCACGTACACAGTTAATGGCAGTGGTAAAAGCTGATGCCTATGGACATGGGGCTGTAACAGTTGCTAAAACTGCGTTAGAAGCGGGTGCAAGTTGGTTGGGAGTGGCTACAGTTCCCGAAGGAATTCAATTACGGGAAGGTGGAATAAAAGCACCGATTTTAATTTTAGGAGCAACCAATACAGCAGAACAAATTCATGCGATCGCTCACTGGAAACTGCAACCTACACTTTGCAGTCCTAAACAAGCTTTAATATTTTCCAATACATTAGAAGCAATTAAATATAATTCTCCCTTACCTGTACACATCAAACTAGATACGGGAATGTCCAGACTAGGGACTGATTGGCAGCAAGCAGGTGATTTTGTGCAGTTAGTACAAAGATTACCACATTTGGATATTGCCAGTATTTATTCTCACCTAGCTACAGCAGATAGTCCTGATCCGGCGATTATGGAAGAACAGCATAGAAGATTTGAGGAAGCGATCGCCCAAATCAAATCTAGAGGTATCAAAATTCCCAGTTTGCATTTAGCCAACTCAGCCGCTACCCTGGCAGATCCCAGATTACACTATGATATGGTGCGTGCAGGTTTAGCCATTTACGGACTTTACCCTGCTCCCCATCTGCAAAATCAAATCAAACTGCGACCGGTTTTACAACTTAAAGCCAGAGTTACCCATGTAAAAACAATTGCTGCCGGAACTGGCGTTAGTTATGGTCATAAGTTTATCGCACCCAGAGAAATGCGGATTGCAGTAGTGGGTATTGGTTATGCGGATGGAGTTCCCCGCAGTCTTTCCCAACAAATGCAAGTTTTACTGCGTTGCCAGCGTTTGCAGCAAATTGGTACAATTACGATGGATCAATTAATGATAGATGTCAGTTCCATACCCGATGTGCAGGAAGGGGAAATAGTCACATTACTGGGAGAGCAGGGAAGAGAAACAATCACCGCTGATGATTGGGCAAATCAATTAAATACCATTTCGTGGGAAATTCTTTGCGGCTTCAAGCATCGTCTACCCCGTGTTGCTGTGATGTAGGGGACTGGGGACTGGGGACTGGGGACTGGGGACTGGGTAATCAATTTTATGTTTCCCAATCACCAATCACAAATTCCCTCTTGCCATTACTAATTTGTTATGCTATTATAATATCCTGATGCGGATGTGGCGGAATTGGCAGACGCGCTAGATTTAGGTTCTAGTACCGCAAGGTGTGAAGGTTCAAGTCCTTTCATCCGCATTTTAAAAAATAGGTTATTTGAAAGGACTTTTCACTTCACACCTTTCATTACTAGAACCTAGTGTTTACTCAAGATTTACTCACTAACCAATCATACACTAGGTAAATTGAGTAAACAACCAATACATACATACTATAGTACCTATGTATCAGTAATCACTGAATAGATGATTCACAGTAGCAAGTCACCAATCCAGTGACAAGAGTACAAAAATACTAACCTGTACAGCTATACTCACTACTTGAAACTATTGCCCTATCTAGGTTACAGCTATTTTCCTCTACAAGACACGATAGTTACCCTAGTGGTATGTTTCCACCTTCATTTGGTACAGGTCAAAATAACAGGGAATTAGATAATTTCTGTTGTCAATAAGTATTCACTATTGAGAAAACCCTTGTAAATAGTACGTTTGAACTAATAACTTAGCTGCATTTTTAGCTTATTTGGTAGG